>JAZFVY010000525.1:0-2315 GCA_036447975.1 Desulfobacterales bacterium | reverse complement strand
TCTTTCGGTAGGCCCTGACGATGCCAGGTCCTAAGCACATCCTTCCTTATACCTTCTTCAAAGTAAGGCACTCGGTCCGGTGCGCCGTAGCGCATTGTCTCCGCAAATCGCTGTCTGCTATTCATGGGAATGTAATCATAAGTCTTGATTTTGATGAAGCTAATATTTGAATATCATAATCTCAACATACTGTTAATATATATAATTTTAAACTCCTTCAAGATTGTTTATGCAAGTTTTAGGTCACAGATTTGAGGCCAAAGCCAGTCGGTTTTTGTTGATTGTCAGATGAAGTTTGGGTTGGATGAACTCGTGATGCTTTTCAATGAACGGTATATACACTAGCAGAAAACTTTTCGGTGTTATAGTTATGTCCTTTAGTTTGGGGAAAAGGTTTCTTTGGGGTTTAATAAAACTGGCTAGGTTGATTGTCAGGCTTTCGAAGGCTTCTTCGATCGGTAACGTTACTGGATAGAGCCTGGCATCCGGCAGTTCATCCACCAGTTTTTCTTGAGGTTGTGAAAGGGTAATATTGCGCGCAAGGTTTATGAAATTCAATGGCCTGAGCTTGAAAGCCAGAGTCCAGAAGCGAAACTTTATGTCGTCCCAGTTTTTCTGAATCGCTATAGGCAGATTGGCAATCTTAACCAGATCAGCATATGAATTGAGCGCTATTCCCGAGATGTCCGCCTTGATGCGCCAGAAAGGCATATAGATAATATTATCTTCTTTTTCCTGAATGCATGCGAATTTCAGCCTCTTGAACCCATTACCGGCCGGTCTCCAGACTGAATTGCAGTTTTTGCAATTGAGAACCAGAGCATCTCGCTGGCCGTATAAATCCCATCCACAACCAGGACAAAGGGTTGGAACGAAATGGGTGCGCCAGTCAGGACGTACACCCGATAAAAGCGCCGTGTCAAAATCATCCGGTAGTTCTGATGTTACAGGTTCGTTCAAGACTGCGTCATATATTTTGTCCTCTATGTAAAAAGGAGAATAAATCAGGCTGAGTGTTTCACCAATATGGGCTTTGTGAAAAACAGGATTTGGCAGGGACTTGCTGAAACGGCGCTCGAAAATTTGCATAACCTTTTTAAATGTTAGGGTCGGTTTAAGGAAAAGCCCTCGTGTTTCCGGTGTAACGAAATTGAGCTTCAACGCCTGACTGCGGAGTCCCACGGAAATGGGAAAATAACGAGATTCCACGGCCTGGTGACTGATATCCATAAATCTGTGATTTAAGCCGCTTTCAACGCAGGAAAAAAACATGCCCTTGAACCGCCAGTACGGGAAAAACACCAGGTCTTTATTTTTCGGTGCAGAGTTGGGAAGCATATAGCGAAAAAAATCCTTTTGAAGGAGGTAGGATTTTACACGGCAGTACTCGCAGTCAAACAGTCGATCTGTTTCTTCCAGGATAGCAGGGGCCCCGCATTGTGGGCATTGGTGTTCAATAAGAAAATTAATGCTTCTCACCACACTGGTTACAGTACATGGATTCGGTTACGTTCTCGCTGCCACATTTTGAGCAAAATATGGGTTTTGGCTTTTCTTCTGCCGGTTGACCGCAGCGGGAGCAAAACTTTGCGCTGGGAGTAAGATTTTTGCCGCATTTTGTACACTGATTAAAAACAAGTTGCTGGTGACCGCAGAACGGGCAGAATTTTGCATCCAGGGGAATGGAATTGTGGCAATCCGGACATTTAAAATCTTGCTGGGCACCGTTTTGAGCAGATTGGGGTTGTCCTCCGGCAAAGTATTGGGAAAACATGGCGGGCATCATAAATCCGAGCCCCATGCCCATACCTTGGCCAGCACCGCTATCGGCTTCCGAAGCTTTCTCCATGGCCATGGCCGCTTTCATCTGCATTAGTTTGTTCATATCCTTAAAAACTCCCATACGGCTACGGTCGTCTATGGCCTGCTGTACCTCGGGGGGAGGGGTGATGGCGTTGATATACAGATGAGCTAGGCCGAGGCCGAAGTGGCTGAAATCCTTTTGGAGGCGTTTAGCCATACCCTCGGAAAGTTCTTCGTATCTGGACGGAAGATTCAGGATCGAGTCGATGGACTCTCCCATGTAATCATTGAACCTGGATACGATGACCCGATTCAGATATTCCTCAATTTCCTTGGTAGTGTATATACCTTGGGTTCCTACAAGGTTGTTGATGAACAGCACGGGTTGCATGACTCGAAGGTTGAACACCCCGAAAGCCCGCAACCGGATTAGGCCCAGCTCGGAATCCTTAAAGGCCACCGGGTCACGGGTTCCCCATTTGAGATTCGTGAATACTTTTGTATTTACGAAA
>JAZFVY010000524.1:0-2110 GCA_036447975.1 Desulfobacterales bacterium | reverse complement strand
CTGATCAGGAGACATTGATGTAAGTAGCGCTCCCGGGCCAGGATTAATCTTGGGATATTCGTTGGGCTCCATGGGCAGATGCAGCATGATTTCGTAACCTTTTGCAAGGGCTGCCCTGGCAATGCTTTTTTGGAAAGGGTTGTGAGGCAGCATGGAAAAAGTAAGAACCGCATCAAGCGTAAGAAATTTTTCTGTTGTTTTATTATTATAGCCTACGTCATCGATAATAATGGCAATTTTGGGCAACTTCTTGGGTAAATCTGGTCTGGATATTGGTTCGCGAGGAGGTATTTCTTCTTCGGGAAAGACCTCAAACTTGGGAGGCTTAATAATCCGAGGTTTTGTCACAGGTTCTGTGGTGTATTTGTCAAATAATATGTGATGTACGAAAACACCGGCTATAACGACCAGAATTATCAGAACGCCAAACCCGGCAAAAGCCCTTATAAGATTAGTTTTTAAAGTACTGCCCTTGGGTGATTTTCTTTTTGGTTTCTTATGCCGCCTCTTTTTTTTTTTAGCCATATTTTTTTGAATAGTAGCGTGTTTCTTAATTATTGTTGCAATCCGGCTCCCTTGAAGATTTCATGGCTTATAAGGATATTAAGTGCACGCATAACCTGGTAGTCTGACTGCAGCTGTTCGAGCATAAGACGGCCGTACCTGGATTTTGGCTCGCCGATTTTCGGTTTTCCGGTACTGTCCTTCTTATCCTCGGATCTTTTTTGGTCGTCTTGACTTGTATCGGGTTCTGCTTCGAGATGATTTTTTAGATCCTTTTCCTTTGTCAGACCAACTTCAACGTCAACCTTATCATTCTTATCTATGAACCTTTTTTTTACAATGATATCAGGTTCAATACCTTTGGCCTGGATCGACCGTCCGCTGGGTGTGTAATATCTTGCGATGGTCAATTTCAGGCCATAACCATCCCTCAGGGTTTCTACGTTCTGGACAGAGCCTTTACCGAATGAAGTTGTTCCCAGTATAAGAGCACGCTTACTGTCCTGGAGTGCTCCGGCAACGATTTCCGATGCGCTGGCACTTCCCCCGTTTATCAAAGCAACAATAGGATAACTTCGCTTTGTACTGCTGGGCTTTGCTTCATAAATTTTTGCATCATTTTTCCGACGTCCTTTGATAGAAAGAATTGTACCTTTTTCAAGAAAAAGATCGGAAATTTGGATGGACTGGTTAAGCAGCCCGCCCGGGTTGTCACGAAGATCAAGGATAAGCCCATTTAAGGGTACTTTTCCTGATTCGAGTTTTTCCAATTTTGAAACGAGATCTTCTGTCGTATTGTCCCTGAAATTGGTGATCCAAATGTATCCGTATCCGGGTTTTAATACAAAGGATCTCACGCTTTCCACTGGAATAACATCCCGAACCAAGTTGAAATCTATAGGTTCATTGACTCCTTCCCGTTTTATCGTTACCAAAACTTCAGTCCCTTTTGCACCTCTTATCATTTTTACCGCTTGCCGTAATTCTTTGGTAGGTTCACCATCGACCTTGACGATTTTATCACCGGCCTTTATTCCGGCTTTATAGGCTGGTGTACCTTCAATTGGCGAAACTACGGTAACGAAACCGTTTCGCATGGTTATACTGACACCGATTCCGTCGAACTTACCTTGTGTATCGATCTGCAACTCTTTAAAGTCATCAGGTGACAGTAAGGAGGAATGGGGGTCGAGGCTGTGGACCATCCCCTGAATAGCCTTTTCGATCAATTCTTTTGTATCAACCGGGTCAACATAAGTTTTTTCAACCAGTTCAATCACATCTGCAAATAATTTAAGGCCTTTATACGTCTCTTCTCCACTGGCTGAATTACGGTAAAAACCGAATCCTATGGTCAAGAAGGCAACAACGCTTGCAATCACAATCACCAGTTTGATGTGTTTTCTATTATTAGTCATATGTTTTCTCCTTCTAACCCTTTTTAATCCATTGCAGCGGATCAACGGGCTTTCCGTGATAGCGCACTTCAAAATGCAGGCTTGGACCGATCATGGAACCTGAATCGCCAACTGTGGCAACAACTTCACCCATTTCAACCGTATCTCCTTTTGACATAAAGAGTTCTTCAGCATGGGCATAGACGGTG
>JAZFVY010000523.1:0-2250 GCA_036447975.1 Desulfobacterales bacterium | reverse complement strand
ATTATGGTCAATTCCGGTCAGTTTGATGGTATGGATAGCGTCAAGGCGCTTGACGAGATCGCTTCTTTTTTAGAGCAAAAAGGAATGGGGAAAAAAACGGAAAGTTTCAGGTTAAGGGACTGGGGTATTTCCAGACAGCGGTACTGGGGAGCACCGATTCCAATGATTCATTGCAAAACGTGCGACATCGTTCCTGTTCCGGAAGAAGATCTTCCGATTCTGCTTCCCGAGGATGCTGATCTTCTGGAAGGCGGAAGGTCACCACTTTCAACCCTCGATTATTTTATGAAGGCATCGTGTCCTGCTTGCGGCAGTCCGGAAGCCAAAAGAGAAACAGATACAATGGACACATTTGTTGAATCTTCCTGGTATTATGAAAGATATTGCAGCCCGAATTATGATGGCGGCATGTTTGATATTAAGGCCGTAGACTACTGGATGCCTGTAGATCAATATATTGGTGGTGTTGAGCATGCTATTTTACATCTTCTTTATTCAAGATATTATACACGTGTGCTGTATGACCTAGGGCTTGTCAAATACAAAGAGCCTTTTACCCGGCTTTTGACCCAGGGAATGGTTTGTAAAGAAACCGCTTCCTGTCCGGAACACGGTTTTCTTCTTTCTGAGGAGATGGAAGGGAGCGGCGCAGACCGACAATGCAAAAAATGTGGTAAAGCCATTACTGTGGGCCGTGTTGAAAAAATGTCCAAATCGAAAAAGAACGTTGTCGATCCGAATATACTTCTGGAAAAATACGGTGCGGACGCAACGAGATTAATTTGCCTTTTTGCTGCCCCGCCGGAGAGGGATCTTGAATGGAGCGAACAAGGTGTTGAAGGGGGGTATCGCTTTTTGAACCGCGTTTGGCGCCTTGCCTCGAACTGGATCGATTCGATTAAGGAAGCCCCCTCTTTTGACGGAAGCCCAGATCAGCTGAAAGGAAGAATCCGTGATCTATTCAAGAAGACCCATGCGACAATTAATAAGGTTACAAAAGACATCGAAGACCGGTACCATTTTAATACCGCCATCAGTGCAACCATGGAGCTTGTTAATACCATGCACGGGATCGATCCCGAGGAAAATGACCCACAAACGAGAAGGGTCATGCGACTTGCCATGGAATCTGTTATACTCCTCTTATCGCCAATTGTTCCGCATTTTGCCGAAGAACTCTGGGAGACCATAGGATATGATTACAGCGTTCTGCTGGCACCATGGCCGTCATACAGTGAAGATGCCCTGATAAAAGATGATCTTTTAATCGTGGTGCAGGTCAATGGCAAACTCAGGAGCAGGTTCAATGTAGATGCGGATGCAGACGATAATACCATCAAAGAGTTGGCCCTTTCAGACGAACGTGTTCAAAAATTCATAAATGACAAACCTATTAAAAAAGTTATTGTTGTTAAGAAGAAGCTTGTGAATATCGTGGTTTAGCAGATGCATTCAACAGCTGGAGGAACTTTGTTTATTAACAGAAAATATTTTTGGACAATCATTTTTTTAGGGATAATTTTTTTTGCCTGCGGATATCGGTTTGCCGGTGAAGGGAATTTGCCATCCAATGTAAAGTCGATTTTCATAAAAATTCTTGAAAACCGTACAGGTGAAACCGGAGTGGAGAATGTATTTACAAATGATCTTATATATGAATTCACCAGTGATAGAAAGGTCGTTTTAACAAGCAGCGACAAAGCTGATGCGATCCTTACCGGCGTTATTAAAAATATGCGTACCAGAACAATTTCCCGCAAAGGATCACACACCCCACTTGAAAGACGGGTGGAAGTTACAGTCGATTTGAAATTAACAGATCCTGATGGCAGTGTGATATGGTCTGCAAAAGGTGTTTCAACAAACGAAGCCTATAATGTAGATCCGGACAATAACAAACATGTCACCGAACAAAACAGACGGGTAGCTATCTCAGTGCTTTCAAAAAGGCTTGCGGAAAAAGTTTACAATGATTTAAAAGCCGATTTTTAAAAGGGTTGTCCATCAAGCACATAGCCCGCATTTCTCATTAGGAATTTATCTGGATCCTTGTATCATGCAAATGAATCCCGCTTCAAACGGGATGAGAAATCCGGGTTAGGCGGTGTTGGTGTTAACAAGTCTGGAGAGGCGGGAAATTTTTCGGGATGCGGTTTTCTTGTGGATCACACCCTTTTTCGCTGCGTTGTCAATTATTGACTGTGCGGTGTTAAGTTCACTCAATACCGCTTCTTTTGATTCTTCGCTTAC
>JAZFVY010000522.1:0-2751 GCA_036447975.1 Desulfobacterales bacterium | reverse complement strand
ACGCCCAGCAACTTTGATTTGGATTCATTTGAATATGTTACACCTGAATAGAGAAAATATTCCGAGCTGCCCGGCACATTGGTAAGCCAGTGGGATATCAGACCGCCGGTACAGCTTTCGGCAACGGTCAGGGTTGCTTTTTCCCCGGCAAGAAGTCCGCCCACAACAGCTTCCATGGAATCACCGTCACCAGAAAATACCTTTTCACCGATCTTCTTCATAACCCATTCGGATGCTTTTCTCATACTCTGATCAAGGCCTTTATCATCTTTACCTCGGCAATAAAGTGTTATATGGATTTCCGGAAACTTTGCGCGGATGCCCAGCTTTATCTCAGGAATTTCGGCTGTTAAACCTGCAAGCTGTTCGCCGATCGCAGACTCGGTTAAACCGAATGTCGATATGGTCTTAACCAGGTTTACTTCTCTGGCTCTGCCCTGATGCTTCTCTATCAGGGGTAGCACCATATCTGAAAGCATCCTGATCATTTCAAAAGGTACTCCGGGAATAAAGAAAAATGAGCACTTTCCTATTTTCATACTGAATCCGGGCGCTGTTCCGACAGGGTTGTAAAGACATTCGGATCCCTTTGGCAACATGGCCTGTTTTTTGTTTGAACTAGTCATGGTGCGTTTTCGTTCTTTGAAAAAATCCTCGACAGCTCGGAGTGCCGACCTGTTAAGAACAAGTTCAACACCTGCTGATTTTGCAGCCGCCTCTGCAGTTATATCATCTGTTGTAGGACCGAGACCTCCCGTGACAACAGCAACATCTGCTCGTCCGCTGATCTCCTTGATAATGGAAACAATAATCTCCATATCATCACCCACACAAACGTGCCGGGTGACTTCAAGACCGGCTTCTTCCAGTGTTTGTGCGATATGGGCCGAGTTGGTGTCGATTACAGAACCTGAGAGGATTTCTTGACCTGTAACAAGAATCTCTGCGATCATATCCTAAAATTAACTCCTTTTCCTGTTTCACACAACTACTCAATGAGTTATTGGAAGACGTTTAATTCTACTTTGTCACATTTCATGAAAAGCATCAGTGAGCCTCGATGGTGATCAGACGCAGGAAGTGTCACTGTTTAAGTGTATTAGTAAGCGTTATGAAAAAGCAGCACAAAAAAAAGCCTTGAGTTTGTGCCTATAGAAACCTGACCTGTCAGTAACATTATTCTACAGGATTGGCACCTGCTTTTTCATTACGCCCACTTATGCGCGAGTTTGACACGACCGGAGTCTGATTATCATCGAGGCGTGCGTTCTTATTTGCACGATTTTTCAAATCTGAGAAAATAGAATTAATCATCTTTTAAATTATCAAAAATTGATCGAACCTGACGGCAAAGCTTCTCAAACTGATCGGGGTAAAGAGACTGGGCGCCATCACTCAGAGCCTTTTCAGGAGCATGATGCACTTCAACCATCAAACCTTGAGCACCCACGGCAACGGCCGCCCGGCTTAGGGGAATCACCTGATCTCTTCGGCCTGCCGCATGGCTTGGGTCGACAATAATGGGAAGGTGGCTTTCTTTTAGGACAACTGAAACAGCGGAAAGATCAAGCGTATTTCGACTATGATGCACGAAGGTCCTTACACCTCTTTCACATAGAATCACATTTGAATTTCCGCCTTCCAGAATGTATTCCGCTGCCATCAACCATTCATCGATGGTAGCCGCCATGCCCCGCTTGAGCAAAATCGGTTTGCGTGCTTGGCCGGCACGCCGCAACAGGCTGAAATTTTGCATGTTTCGTGTTCCTATCTGGATCACATCGGCGTATTCCTCCACAAGATCAAAGGTTTCAAAATCCATCACTTCGGTGACAACCGGCATTCCGATGGATTCTCGGACCCGCGCCAGTATTTTTAATCCTTCTTTGCCCAGACCCTGAAAGGAATAAGGAGATGTCCTAGGCTTATAGGCCCCTCCCCTAAAGAGATGGGCGCCGGCACTCCGGACATGTTTGGCGATGGTCAAGGCCTGGGTTTCGTTTTCCACTGCACACGGACCGGCCATTATCACCAGATCGTCGTTCCCCACAGAAACATCACCGATCTGAATCACCGTGTTTTCGAGTCGAAACTCACGACTCACCAGCTTATAAGGACGTGTGACAGGAATGGCGTCCTTGACCCCCGGTAGTCCCAAAAACTGGGAAGCATCAACCGGACCCTTATTATTCAAAATACCGATGGACACCCTTTCTCCTCCCGGTATCGGACGAGCAGTGTATCCCCTTTCTTCAATGGCCGCCAACACTACATCAATTTCCTCGGGTGTTGCCTTCTGATCCATCACTATCAGCATGTACAATCCTCCTTGTTCTAGTTTTATAACACAAACAAATGGGCTGCTAAAACATCCCACAGCCCATTTAAACAAAAAAGACCGTGGGTTTGAGGGTGGCCCACGGTCCTAAAATATCCTTTATGTTAGTGGCTCACTCGGCCATGAACCGATCGGTACACCCCTCCACACCGGTTATCCGCCACCAGCACCAATAGTATATTCGTATATTCAAACGCTCCATCATTATTATATTCTTTAAAAGCTACAAATTTTATATATTGAGACCTTTGAAAAATGCTCAATTTTGTTCAAGTTCAAGGAAGGCGAAAATTTTAACCACCCCGTACGATCTTCCTGACCTACGGGGCAGGCACGAATACATGGAGTATTTTGAGGATTTAAATTTGAGCCTGACACAGAAATTGGGCAAAAGGGGGCGTTTTGCAAAGGTC
>JAZFVY010000521.1:0-3344 GCA_036447975.1 Desulfobacterales bacterium | reverse complement strand
TCGGGTACATAGATAAATGAGAAGTGCTGAATGACGATTCTATTCCGCACTTTTTTTACAGAAATCAACAATATCTTATGGTTTGTTCTATCCAGTTGAATATTATGATGCCTGCCTTGAACCTGGATAAATTGAAGTCCTAAAAATGCGTGATTTACAAACTAAATCAGCTATGAAATTGGTTTGGGAGCTGGTATTGGTTCAGGCAACAAGTCAAGCATCCCAAATTATAGATACGAAACATTTCTCTCAACATCCGGATAACATCTAAATTTTGCATATTGTCAAGATATCCCATCTCTTCTTTCCACCGATTCGTCTCCCAATCAATACCACAAAGTGATATGTAACTGTTTGAATTGTTTCACAATACTATGTAAATAATGTAATAGTTTTCATGTAATTTACCCCACAATTACATATATTTTTCAATGAATTATCAGGCTATTCTTGCAATACAACTGATGTAACCATTTAATATCTATATATTTATGCTATATATATCTGGTTTTGCATGATTTTTGCTTAAATAAACACTGAAGACCACAGGCTTAGTATTTTAGATTAATAGTTAAAAACATCCGTCAATTGATCACGAACGACGACGAAAAGGAGATAATCCAATGGCATCAAATTTTAAAATCTTATTTCATGAAACCAGAGACTGTCTCCATTTAAAATTGGATGGTGATTTTGATGGAAACACCGCGCATGAATTGCTCAAGACTTTAATAAAACGAGGTGACAGTTTCTATCAAATCTTTATTGACACTAATGATCTTAATGCCGTCCATCCATTTGGCAGGGAAGTGTTTCAAAAGAAACTTGGCAAATTCAATAAGCAACTCAGCAACCTTATCTTTATTGGGGAAAACAAACAAGATTTGGAGTTGCTTCATGATTAACGTAGTCATAGATAATGGAGGTAGACGATCCGGAATTGAAAGACGAATATTCTTATATTCAATCCACATTCCTGAGCTAAGATCGGGCAAGGATCGCAGGATCAGCATTGATCGAAGGAACAAGGTCGAACATAAAAGTATTAATCAATCTGCGGGCGAGCGAAGAAGCCAATTTACTGTTTTTAAGGTTTGATCTGATTATTTTACCATTGATTTAAAGAAGGCAGAGCCAAAAAAGGCCCTGCCTTTTTACATGTGTAAGCCATATTATGCCGATGCACGATTCCTGGTACCTTTCTGAGAGGTAGATGTTGGGGAGGCGAGCGAGCCTTTTAGGTGAGCTCGCTCGCCTCCCCGACTCTGCCTTGAACTTAGCAAATTTAAAGTCCTCAAAATGCTTGATTTACAAACTAAATCAACAATAGAATTGATCTGAAGGCGAGTGCAACATCAGGCAACACATCGTGAATTGAAGACCGGCTAGATTCGGAACGGAATTATACTATATATTGTGGAAGAGGGATAATAGGGGGACATAATAATACCCAAACTGAGCGCCAGATACGTTTTTAGTATCACATCAGCCTGGAATCATTTGATATCTGCTCTTTTTGTAAGGTGTCACAGCTTGACGTGCGGACTATCATTTTAAATATTTCAAAGTGATGTAATTTATTCAATCCGAGAACTATGAGAAGCGGTCCTTTCCGGTGAATTCTTTCCATACTTTTACCCCACGCATGGCGCAAATATTGAAGCAGTGCCCTTCGCCATATTTTAGTTCTTATTGATAGGTTTTTCCTCTTGACAGGTTCGATGGATAGCTTTTATATTCCAATAAAGCGATATTGAGGATTACATGAAAGAGTTCTTAAAAGTCATGAAAGCAGCTTCCGATCCCAGCCGAGTTAAAATCTTGAAGATGCTGCAAAAAAAAGTCATGTGCGTATGCGAGATCCAGACCGTTTTAGGTACGGCCCAGTCGACTGCCAGCAAGCACCTGAAAATTTTGGAAGAAGCCGGGTTGGTTTCTTCTCATAAAGATGGACTGTGGGTCAACTACAGGCTCTCAGATGGTCATCAGAGCCCTTATGCTGCCAACCTGATCGGAAACATAAGGCATTGGTTAAATGATGAACCTGAAATTGCCGAAATATTGCAAAGCCTGCCGCAGATCGACCGGCACACGATCCTTGGCAAGAATTAATTTTATTTTGGGCATTATATATCTATAAATCGCGATATATAGTAACTATTTTCTAAAATTCTTTAGCTTTGCGTGTGTGGGATTTTGGAAGAGGTAACCATTGACGGATGTGAAGTGGGCTGTGCAAAAGCGATTCTGGATCATCCGGAAATCCCAACAAAAAATTACCTGGTTCTGACGGAGCTGGGTATTGAAAAGAATTAAAATTTTAATCTTATAGCTGAAGATATCCTGAATGTAAAAGCGGCAGTCAAGTCTGTTTGTAAATAATAGACCTTTAAAAATGATGTTGTTACAGGTAACCACAGTTCCTGCAGTGGATAAGGAGATGATTTGGTGAAGAAACTACGATTAAGGATTTGTCTTACGCTCTTGATATGTTTGTTTTTATCAATACCGATAATAAGGATTGCTGGGGCAAGCGAATTTAATAATCTGCCGGTCAGAGGGATGGTCACCATGATCGATTTAGGGGCCAAAAAATGCATTCCCTGTAAAATGATGGCACCGATCATGGCAAAGATGGAAAAAGTGTATAAAGAAAAGGTCGCGATTGTATTTATCGATGTTTGGGAGCACCGTGAGCAAGCCTCTCGATTTAAAATCCGGGCAATTCCGACACAGATATTTTTCGATAAAAACAGCAAGGAAGTGTACCGGCACGTCGGATTCATGAGTGAAAAAGAGATAGTGCGTCAGTTAAATAAAATGGGAGTGGATTAAATACGGCCAGATTATAGACAAAAATCTTGTTTATAAAGGAAAGGTGCTCATGGGGGATTACGGCTGTCGATTAATTCATTTTATATAGCGTAAAAGCGAAAAATACAAATATATTTGTTATAGAGATTCGACAAATTGGGTCAACTTTGCTTGAAACTCTCTTCTTGACCGTAAACAATTGGATTACCGGGGGAACCGCTGTTGCGGCAATAGGCTGTTTCCTATGGGGAATGATCAGCGTGCTGTTCAGCCCCTGCCACTTGGCATCGATTCCGCTCATCATCGCCTATGTGGGCGGCCAGCAGCAGACACTGAACCCCAAACAGGCCGGGGTTTATGCAGCTGCGTTTACCCTGGGACTTTTTATTACCATTGCGGTAATTGGAATTGTTTGTGCCCTGCTGGGCCGCATGCTGGGCGATGTGGGAAACTGGTGGCAGATTTTGATTGGACTGGTACTGGTCTGGGTGGCTCTGGGCATGCTGGGTGTGGAGAAATGTTCCGTGTCT
>JAZFVY010000520.1:0-6527 GCA_036447975.1 Desulfobacterales bacterium | reverse complement strand
AGTCATATTGGATAGAGAGGGCGACTTTACCCCAGGAGAATATTTCGAAGGCTGCAGACTTGCTCCGGTGGGCACTAAATCTGGCATCCAGCAGATCGCCCTCTTTGAAAAAGAGGGCTCCCTGTTTGCCGGTTTTTTTTTCAACGACACGTATGGTGCATGTCTTCTGCTCCATCTCGATGAGTTGTAAAAACATTTCCAGGGTTACGGACTGAAGAGTTCCGCCTTCTGATTCCTTTTTTAATGTGGTTATAATCTTTTGTCCAAGGTCCTCAGCATTTAAAGGTTTCTCAATATAACCTGCGGCGCCTCTTTCCAGAGCAATCTTTTTCGATTCTGGTGTGCTATGACCGGTTTGAACGATGACCTGTATGTCAGGATATTTTTCCGATAAATGGGCCAAAAGGGATAAGCCGTCCATTTTAGGCATTTGCAGGTCTGTAACAACAAGTGCAATAGTATTTTCCTTCAACTTTTCTATAGCTTCCAGACCGTCTCCGGCAGTGATAACGGTAAAAAAGTCTTTGTACTTCGCAAACTTCTTTTGGATTATATGGCACAGGATCGGGTCATCATCAACAAACAGCACCTTTTTTATCATTACACCTCCATCTTTTTTAATTTGCCGGGAGTATCTATCGCCTCTGCCGCAATCTTTCTATTGAGAGGCGAATGCTATCCTGCATACGGGCAATGGCTTCGGCGAGATTTCCGATTTCATCTTTTCTTTTTGTATTTATCTCAACATCAAGCTCACCCACGCTGATCCTGTCGGCGACATGGGTCAATTTAATTATCGGTCGTGACAAAGCCCTTCCTGAGAACCAGGCAATAATAAAGGCAAATACAGCGGTTACGCCGAGAAGAAGATAGGCGTAAGACATTAGTTGATCAATTAAATAAAAAGCTTCGCTTTCTTCTTGCTGAATGGCTAATATCAAACCAAATGCCGTTCCCCTCACATGACCCAGCATCAATTTGCCTTCCTTATTAGTAAAAGATACAGAACCTCTTTTACCACTCTTGAATGCCGTAACCAAAGGGTGCTGTCTAAAATTTTTCTGTTTACGTACATATTCATCGATTTTGTGGGCAATAACTTTACCTTTTTCGTCCACCAGGAAGGCGGATCCGGTATTGCCTCCTGCCCAGGTTACTACACGATTTGATAAATCATCAAGACTAATAGCATTGACTAAGACTCCGGTAATTTTATCGCCCTTTTTAATAGGCACTGCCAGAATAAGAGAAGGTTTTTTTAATGATTCATCAATCATAGTCTGCCAGGCAACTGTTTTACCGCCTATGACGTCTTTGAAGTATTGCCTGTCAATATGATTAATTAATGGCTTGCCGTCATTTCGGGCAACGTTAATTCCGTTAAGGGCGATGGTATGCGAAAGATAGATACCGGGATAAACTTTAAGGATGGTATTAAGTAATGGTTCTTGCAAAAACCTGTTCATGGAAATCATATCTCTCATACTTGCGAATGTCTTCGTCATTCTCACATTTTTATCCAACCACTCATCAACATGTTTTGCAATACCAATCGATATCTGATTTGTATTTATTTTGGTTTCATTTCGCATTCTATCTTTAGAATGTTTTAAAGTAATACCACTGAACATTACAAGCGGCATCAGACTTACAATAATCATCATGATAAAAAGTTTTGCCGTCAAACCAAACCGAATTTTTCTTGGAAATATGACTTTAGGAATCTTTTTTTTCTTAACTACTCTTTTGGCCTTAGGCGGGGGTACTAATTTTCTAACAACAGGCTTTTCGGGTTTTGATTCGGTGGGAGTCGGGTGGAAAGGCATATCATCAGGCTTGCGAGCTTCGGGTACAAGGGTCGATTTTTGAACGGTGATCAGAAGTCCGCAACCCTTGCATTTAAAACGGGCATCTTTTCCTGTAACTTTTTCAGGGTTTATTCGGTATTTTTTCCCGCATTTCTCACAAATTGTAATCATGCCTGAAGAGCTCCTTGGTAAATTGTTTACACTCAGACAGTGACCTACTTTAAAACCGGATCACTTGAATGCTTGTGGGACACGTTTTTCATAAAGCTAAATTATTACGGGCTTGTTTCTTTGATCTTTAGTACCATAGCCTGTTGAAAAGCAACCCTTTTTTCCTTCCGGGGAATCTGACGAGCAAGCAGATTAACCAGTTCGGCTGCCCTGCGCCTGGGAACTTTTGCCGGATCGTCACCAAATTCACGAATTTCTTCTTCGATCAAAAACTCAGCTATGGGACCCAGGGCAAAAGACAGTTGAGCAACGAGAAAATTAAAAAACTCTTTATTCAACATGGGAACGGATTTATCAACTTTCACAATAAGATTAACACTATAAAGTCTGGTGAGCACCTCCTGCAAAATCTTCATGTCCATATTGATAGCACGTGACACTGAAGCAAGGTTTTTCCTGCCATCCAGTTGCGTGAGCACCTTCAACATCTGGGTGTCAATTGAGAATTCGTCAAGATTGGCCTTGACCAATCCCTTGAAAACCAAAGCAGAAAAATCACCAGAAAAAATGTTCATTCCGATGCCTCATACAGGTAATAAAAGAAGCAGTTCAAACTATTCCCTCCAAAAAAAGTTATTCCAGCTATCTAATGTAAAGGGAGTATAAAAGATGTCTTGCATGAAACCCAAATCCTGCAAGCGCCGATTTTGCCGCCTCGGTGAAATCGGCTCGCCCTGTGGAATACCACGTAAGGGTGCCGCCCAGCGGAATTCACAGGGCAGGCATTTCACTGGGCAGTGAGATACAAGGCAGTCCCGCCACGGCGGGGTAGTCAGACAAGATTTTTTATGCAGGTCTTAGAATGCTTGAGGGACACGTTTTTCAAAAAGCCAAATTAATACGAAAATATTAATTCTTCCTTCAGAGCTGTATTTTGCCTTATTGTTAGTCAAATGCATATACTTCCAATTACAGTCTATCTTCTATTGAGGCTATTGTTAAAGATATTGCTTTCTTCATGGTTTCAACGATATTTAAGCCGCTAACGGCGCTGGCTTCAAAGTGAGGCACCTTTAATTGTTTGTTCAGGTTTTTTTCCAGTGTTTCAATGGGCAAAAGCTGGATGCCCTGTTCGCCCAGATCCCTTTTATTATACTGAATAACAAGTGGAATATTGAAAATGTTTTTGTCAAGGGTGGACAGGTTTTCCTGGAGGTCCTTGAGGGAAACAATATTCAATTTTTGTCTAAGAACCATGGAGTCTGCTACAAAAACGACACCATCCACACCTTTTAATACCAACTTTCTGGTGGCCTTGTATTTAACCTGACCCGGCACGGTATAAAATTGCATTTTGACTTTGTATCCCTTTACCTTACCGATATCTAAGGGTAGAAAGTCAAAGAACAGGGTGCGATCGCCATGTGTTTTTACAGAGGTCAACTTGCCTTGAATTTGATTTTGGAATTTATTATAAATATATTGAAGGTTGCTCGTTTTGCCGCCACGACCAGGGCCGTAATAGACCAATTTTACCTGAACTTCCCTTTTTTTCGGGTTTATTAATGCCAAAACAGTTACCTTTCAAAGTTTAAGGTTCTAATTACATTCCAACTCTCTGCGCTGTTATCAATCGCACTTCATCTATGTTATATTACTATAATAAAATTCGTCAATATACCATCAACATTTTATTTTATCAATACAAATATAATATACACAAAATAGCCCACTTTTAATAATAATTACGTGTTTTAATCAACAATATCATATATGATATTGTTGAAAAATATTTATTTTCTCACATAGGTGAGGATTTTTGGTTGTGACTTTTCAATATTTTATTGACTAATAAGGGATTTCTTGTCATTTCAGTATGATTTGACGACTGACACAGGTCTTGAGTCGGGAATGATAAGAAACAGCCGGTTGACGATGATACAAATGAATTTACCGCGCTCCATGTCTTTTAGCAAAATGAAACCTTTCTGGATTTTAGCTACTGTTTTCGGACTTCTTTTTGCGGTTCTATTTTCTATACGCTTGGATCTGTTCGACAAATTCCTTTACACTCCATCAAATGTATCTTTGAGATCCATAAATTTCCCGTCTGAAAGGGACTCGTGGAAGAATATTTTCCAGAATAACAGGAAAATCGGATCTGCTCACACAACTTTATCAAAAACAAAAAATGGGTACCTTCTAAAAGAAACCCTTTATATGCGCATCAATACTATGGGCCTGGTTCAGGACATTAGCCTCAAAACCGACGGTGAGCTTAATCCTGATTTTACCCTTTCTTCATTTGATTTTGAGATCAGTTCAGGCCGTTTTCGTTTTGCAGCACAAGGGGTTGTTTCTGGAGATGTTCTTTCCATTAAAACGCATAGCCGAGGGTCCACCAGAAACATCGATATCAGGATCAAAGAAAAGCTATATGTTTCAGCCGGGATTTTGGATGCTGTCAATGCTTCTGGAATAGAGCCCGGAGATGAGTTTGTCTTCCAGGTTTTTGACCCTGCAACCTTGGGACAGGAGCCTGTCATTGTCAGGGTCATTGGCAAAGAAGATATCCGGATAATGGGGGACATGAAAGAGGCAACAAAAGTATCTTTGATATTTAAAGGAGCAATTCAACAAGCATGGATTGGAGAAAATGGCGAGGTGCTAAAAGAAAAAGGGCTACTGGGAATCAATCTCGAAAAGACGACACGTGACGATGCGCTTTTTGGCCTTCCTGTTGAGTCGAGCCAGGACCTTACAAGGGTCGCTTCTGTCCCATCCAATGTGCTTATCGACGATGCCCGACAGCTTGCCGGATTAGAAGTTGAAATCTGGGGCATAAATTACGATGATGTTTATCTCGACGGCGGAAGGCAGACCTTCAATGATAATGTCCTTGTCATAAATAAGGAGTCTCTATCGGACTTACCGGCAGTTTATGATGTAAATAAAATGGAGTACATTGAAAGGAAATTTTTAAAGCCGACCCCGTTTATTCAGTCTGATCACCCCAAGATCCGGAATCTGGCAAAAAAGATTGTTTCAATCGACGACAAACCTTTTGAAAAGGCTAACAAGCTGGTTGCATGGATATATAAAAATATTAAGAAGCGGCCTGTTCTCTCTCTTCCTGATGCGCTTGCTACCCTTGAAATTGGCGTGGGCGACTGTAATGAACATGCCGTGCTTCTGGCAGCTCTTGCAAGAGCTGCAGGTATACCAGTAAAGGTTGAGGCTGGTCTTGTCTATTTAAATGGCCGGTTTTATTATCATGCATGGAATCTTCTGTATCTTGGAAAGTGGATAACAGCAGACTCGCTTTTTGGGCAGATACCGGCTGATGTGACCCACATCCGGTTTTCAAGCGGAATACAGATACAACAGCTAGATATAATGAGCATTATTGGCAAAATAAGATTAAAGATTGTAAAACAGACAAAATGATAGAACTTAAAGATCTGACCAAAAGATACAGTGATAGAATGGCAGTGGACAATATTAACCTTTTTATTCCAAAAGGTGAAATATTCGGATTTATCGGTCCAAACGGCGCCGGAAAGACGACCACTATAAATATGATGGGGGGGATACTTGCACCGACTTCAGGTACCGTGGCGATCTGCGGTATAAATATGGAAGAAAATCCGGAAAAAGCCAAAAGTAAAATCGGATTTATCCCCGACAGGCCGTATCTTTATGAAAAGCTTACAGGTATGGAGTTTCTGAGGTTTACTGCCGACCTTTATGGTGTGGATGAAGATGCCTTTCTAAGAAAAGCCCGAGAAAAGTTAGAGATGTTTTCCCTTACAGACTGGTCCAATAAACTTATAGAGTCGTATTCTCATGGCATGAAACAACGGTTAGTTATGGCGGCAGCACTTCTTCATGATCCCGAAGTTATCATCGTCGATGAACCGATGGTGGGACTTGATCCTGTGGCGATCAATTTGGTGAAGGATCTTTTTCGACGTCTTACAAAACAAGGCGTAACCGTTTTTATGTCAACTCATACCCTTAAAGTGGCCGAAGATATATGTGATCGCATCGGTATTATCCATAAGGGATCACTTATCGCCTTAGGCACTACTGAAGATTTAAAGCGTGACGCCCATGCTGCAGAGGCAGATCTTGAGCAGGTATTCATTAGACTAACAGAAGAATGAAAGATATCATTATACTTTTAAAGCCGAGGATTTGGTCCTTTAAAGGCAAGAGCTTTTCAAAAAACAAAAAAAGCAGGCCATTTAAGCTTTTATTGTTCGGGACAATCGGTGTGCTTTTTTGGGGCGGTATGTTTGCTGTCTCATTGCGAGTTCTCGGTTATTTCAAAAATATAGAAGACCTGGGTGATATCCTTGCATATAAACTGCTTTCAATGGTGCTTCTCATATTTCTTTCAATTCTTATTTTCAGCAGTATCCTCACATCCCTTTCCAAATTTTATCTCAGCAGAGATCTTCCTCTTGTTCATTCCATGCCGGTTTCAAGTTACAAAATTCTTATTGCAAGATGGATTGAAAGCACCGTCGACAGTTCGTGGATGGT
>JAZFVY010000519.1:0-2938 GCA_036447975.1 Desulfobacterales bacterium | reverse complement strand
TGGTTGATTATAAAGGGGAAATTAGATTTATGTCAAAAAAAAATCCTGAATGTCCACTATATAATCCATTAAATTGCAAAGAGTATTATCATCCAAAGCTATGTGCATTTGTAAGGAAAGACAAGGAATGTCTTAAGAAAAGGAAAGCAAAAGCAAAATAAATAAAGTGTAGTGGAGTTTTATCGAAAAGTTGTCCTAGATTAAGCGTATCGTAAATAGTGAATTATTCAGGCATGACCGGAGGTATTCAAAAGTAAGGCTGGATCTATCCCTATCTTTTTCATGGCCTCTTCCCATCGCATATCAATCGGCATATCAAAAATAATCTCTTCAAAAATATGAGAGGTCATCCAGGCATTTTCCTTTATTTCTGATTCCAGCTGCCCAGGGCCCCAACCAGCACATCCCAAGGCAATAATAAATGATTTCGGCCCTCTGCCCATGGCAACCGCTTCTAAAATATCTCTGGTGTTGCTCATGGCGAGAGTCGGCGTAGTCATATGACAACCCTCCCAGTCGAATGGAGGTCCATGAAGCACAAAGATTTCACCAATATGAACAGGGCCACCAATATGGATTGGAATAGATTCTGAGCCTGATTTATACTCCATTTCAAGCTCATCAAAAATATCCTTTCCGGTCAGGGAAGGATGAACCCTGTTTACAATGACACCCACTGAACCTGCTGGAGTATACTCACAAATACAAGTAACGGTCTGATAAAAATTCAGATCAGCCAATAAAGGCATGGCCATGAGAAACTGTCCTTTAAAAGAAGCCGAGGAATTATTACCCATATCTTCCTCCACGGAACGGAAATTTTGCTATGATATATCAAAGCTTACTTTTATCTTCGGCACTTGTCAAGAATACAAAGCAACCCTTTTACTTTGACAGGCAGAATTATTCAGATATATGATGAATATTCATCCATCATTTGGATAGCTCACGAAAGGAAAGAATTCATTATGAATCCTGAACCAAACCATATCGCTGCAATGCGAAACCATGCATCAAGAATATTTTACAAAGCCTTGGAAGTTGTTGAACCAGGCGCTGCTGTTAGGCGATATTGCAGACTTGATGGAGAACGTCTTTTTATCGGTGATTGGGCATATGACCTTGCCCAATACAAAAATCTGTTTGTGATCGGTACAGGAAAGGCCGCAGCCCCCATGGCTGCAACCATAGAGGATATTCTCGGCAAAAGGATCAAACGCGGCATCATCATAGTAAAATACGATCATATCGCCGAGCTTGGCCATATCGAACTCATAGAAGCCGGCCACCCTTTGCCTGACAAAAACGGACAACACGGGGCTGATGCTATACTGAACCTCGTAAGAAGTGCAGGAAAGAATGACCTTGTGTTATGCCTTATTTCCGGAGGAGGATCAGCTCTGCTTCCCCTTCCTTTTCATGGGCTCACCCTTAAGGACAAGCAAGATACCATCAAAGTGTTGCTCTCTTGCAGTGCGACAATCCACGAAATAAACGCGATACGAAAGCACACTTCCCTTGTTAAGGGCGGCAGGCTTGCCCGGGCAGCATATCCTGCCACCCTTTTTTCGCTTATACTTTCGGACGTGGTGGGAGATGACCTTGATGTTATCGCATCTGGGCCCACTGTACCGGATTCAAGCACATTTTCCCGTTGCATGGAAATTTTCCACAAATATGACATCGTAAATAAAATACCCGAAACTGTTGTGAATCATATCGAATCCGGCGTTTCGGGAAAGATTCCCGAAACGCCAAAAACCGGCGATCCTGCTTTTGACAAAACGCGCAATCTAATTATCGGAAGTAACATTGAATCCATAATGGCCGCAAAACAACAAGCTGAAAGCTTGGGATACCAAGTCCTTGTCCTTTCTTCCATGATCGAAGGTGAAACCCGGCATGTTGCACATGTTCACGGAGCCATAGCAAAAGAGATAAAAAAAACCGGAAACCCTATCCCTACTCCCGCCTGCATTCTTTCCGGCGGCGAAACCACGGTAACTCTTACAGGTAAAGGGCTTGGAGGACGAAACCAGGAATTTGCTCTTGCTGCTGCAATAGATATTTCCGAAAAGGAAAATATTGTAATTCTGAGCGGCGGCACCGATGGAACCGACGGCCCAACAGATGCGGCCGGAGCAATTTCTGACACCTATACCCTGAAGCGGGCCGAACAAATGGGATTAAATCCTTATCACTTTCTTTTAAAAAACGACTCATATCATTTTTTTCAGAAACTCGGCGATCTTTTCATGACAGGCCCCACAAACACTAATGTGATGGATTTAAGAATCATGCTTGTTGTTCAATCCCGGATTATTCGGTAAGATAAGAAAAAAATGTCTTGAAAATCTGACAACTATTTGATATGAAAGGATATATTAATAATATCGGAGGTTGAGACGATGCTCGGGAATGGTGAAGCACAAAAAGAGGCGATACGACCGGATTTCAACAGGTCCATTTTCATTGATTTTTCCGGAGCCAAGATCACATCGGATGCGGGGTTCCTTCTGATGCGGGAAGTTGATCAGCGATTCGGCATCATCGAAAGCGGGTGCAGCCATCTAGTGGACGACAGATCTGCCTCCCACAAGAAACATACGTTCGAACAGATGATCAGGCAACGAGTTTACCAGATGGCGGCAGGATACGAAGATTGCAACGACGCTGATAATCTTCGCATAGATCCAGCAATGCGGCTTGCATTGGGCAAGGGGCACCAGTTCGGTGCCAGTCAGTCGGTAATGTCGCGGCTTGAGAACGATATTCTCGGGACCAGCGCCGGGCGGCAAGCTCTTGATGCAATGATTACCAGGTCAACGGATGCGCTTCTCAAGAAGAAGAACAAGAAGCGTCTGATCCTGGATGTAGACTCCACGGAAGACCCGGCGCATTGAAACCAGGATCAAATAGCTTACAACGGACATTTCGG
>JAZFVY010000518.1:0-4798 GCA_036447975.1 Desulfobacterales bacterium | reverse complement strand
ATTGGTTTTTATTGTGTAGTTGGATTATTCGGTTGCAGGAAAAAACTGTAGAATTTCACAATATATGGGCATAGAAGCGGTGTAAATTATCAGAATAGATTGAATGTTCAGCGAGGTTGTCGGATTATAAAGATTTTTGATATTCGATTTTAAGACTATTTAGCTGTTACCTGACACCTTTGTTTTACTCGTTCTGTCAAGAATCAAAACCTTATCCGGCTGTTTTTTTATTGGTCAGATAAACTCCGGCGCATACCAGTATTGTCCCTATAAATAATGACAAAGTAATTGGTTCATCTAAGATCATAAAAGCAAGTATAACAGCACTGACAGGGACGAAGTTAATAAACAAGCTTGCTTTGGTTGGGCCGATCATTTTTATCCCCTCGTAGTACCATACAAATCCTACCACGGTTCCAAAAATCCCTAAATAGAAAATACCTAACCATGCCGTTATGGGGTAATGATGAAAATTGTTAAAAATACCCTCAAAACAAGCCGGGAAAAACAAAAAAAATGTGCCTATTACACAGGAATAAAATACCGAAGAGATTGGAGACAGATCGGCCATGACTACTTTCCCGATTAAAGAATAGACTACCCAGCTTAAAACACAGCAAAAGATATAAATTTCCCCCCGACCTATATTCCCTTGTACTATTTCATTCAGATTCCCTTTTGAGATAACAATTATTGCTCCGGTTACTGAAATAATAATTCCGACAGCCTTTATCAGATTTATTTTTTCTTTAAAAAAATATGCAGAAAGAATGGCAATAAATATTGGATTATTAGCAATAATAATTGATGCTCTTCCAGCGTTGATTAATTTGAGTCCCTTGAAAAAGAAAACATTGTATGTAAATACACCAGTTAACCCAAGAAGAATAACTGGAACCATCTGCCTTTTCTTCGGTAATAAAAGTCTGCCATCTATCCTCCAGATAATTAAAATCAGAAAGCTCGATGCTATGGCAAATCTAAAAAAAGAAGCAGAAAATGGTCCGACATCTTTTGCAACGACTCTTCCCGCAATGAAAGTGCCACCCCAAAATATTGCTGTTAATATCAATTTGACATAAATTAATATGGTTTTACGATTATCCATTTTGATTTTTCATTTTTTGAGCAGTCGAGGAGTTTCGATTATAAAAGCTTTTTTATTGGCGGGGCGATTTACTTAGGTTTGTCAGCATTGTATTCATTATTTCTATCATCTGCGTGGCGCCAGTAGCTTTAAAAAATTCCAGGCCCTTTTTGTACATGTCTTCGGCTTGACCCAAATCACTACGAAGGCGGCAAATATCTCCTAGATAACCGTAAATTGTCGCCATGGCCTCTTTGTTATCCAGTTTTTCTTCCATTTCCAGATGCTTTTTAAACATGTCCTCGGCTTGATCCAAATCACGACGTGTATAGTAAACTTCGCCGAGTTTGCCGTAAACCGTCGCCATGCCCTGCTTGCGTCCGAGATCCTCATTGATTTTCAGACTTTTCTTGAACATGTTTTCGGCTTGTTCCAAATCGCCGCGCGTCTGGTAAATAGTGCCCAGATATCCGTAATCAGACGCCATGCCCTCTTTGTTGGCCAGCTTTTCTTCCATTTCCAGACTTTTTTTAAACATTTCTTCGGCTTTATCCAGATGGCCAAGAGTTAGGTAGATAGAGCCGAGTTTGCCGTAAGCATCGGCCATGCCCGCCTTATTGCCCAGCTTTTCTTCAGTTTCCAGGTTCTTTATGTATTTGGCCTCGGCTTGCTCCAGATCGGTTCGAGATCTCAGTGACATCGGTGGCATTTTAGTATTCTCCCTTTTTGGATTTGACGCTAGTGCTTGACCGAAAACCCGAAATCCGAATATCGCCTGATCCTATAAATGGCCGAAACAATGACAGAAATGAAAATGCTCCAATGACAAAAACATTTAATTCCCAATAAGTTGTTTCGGTCATTTGGTATTCGATTTTGTTTCGAAATTCGGATTTCGTGCTTCGTATTTTGCCTGAACCGACTTTTCGTTCAGGCACTAACTGTACAGCTTAACCGGCTTTAGTGGTGGCATAAAATATTTGCACCCGAAAATAAAAGACGTTATCAAATGCAATAAAAAATATTCGACAAATTGAAAGAAATGGATAAATAATTTTTGTCAAACGGTCAAGGGATTTATTGGTATTAAGCAAGCACTTTCAATTCCCTACTCGCCAAATATTATTATGTGGACAAACTGTGTCATGATTCTTTTATAGGGTGTCACCATCTATCCTATTTGATCGGTACCGCCGGGTTCGTCGAGACGATTCAAAAAGTCCCTGAACCAAGGAGGGTTTCCGATCAAGATATATATCAGAAACAACGCTGTCAGCGGTAGAGCAAATACAGCAAGATCCACCAACAAAATTCCAATACATAGAAGTATCCGCCTGGTCATAGTCATGATCGTTTCCTGGATTAAGCAATTCTTAGTATATGAGTTAGTCCACACATCTTCATACTAGAACCTATCTCAAAAACAATCTAAGAAGTGCCCATGGCGGTGTTGCGAAACGGTTCAAAATGCTCACATACTACGTGTATGCTCCGCTTTTTCACCGTTTCGCGCCTTGCCCTGAACACTAATCCTATTTTTGAGATAGGTTCTAATTAAATTGACTCTGGAATTTGATAAATTTAAATATATGTCATGAAGATTAAACTTAACTTAAAAAAGCATTGCGTCGAAACCGCGATAAAGCGGCTTTATAACCGAAACCTGTCACAGTATTTTAAACCTGGTTGCAACCAGAAACAAATAAAAAAATAATTGATGTTATAAAAACTGCCCTGGAGAATTCGAACATAAGCAGTTTAAGGAGCAAATACCCCGAACTGTACGGAAATAGTGAAGCGGACATTGTACTGACAATCGACAGACAGGATCAGGTTGTCATTTTAATAAATGGTTTAGAAATAAATCCTTTCGAAAAGGCTTAAGTAAATCGGAGAAAAGTAATTAAGGAATCAAGATTGTGGATCCGGTGGTCTTCCGATTTTCAAGATCGTGATGGGCCTGGGCTGCCTCCGCTAGTGGATAGCTCTGCTTGACCTCGATCTTAACGACGCCTTTATCCACCACCTCGAACAAATCCTGGGCGTGGTCAAGCAAATCCTCCCGTTTGGAGGTATAGGCCATCAGGCTCGGTCTAGTGAGAAATAAAGAGCCCTTAGCGGCTAATATGCCAAGATCGAAAGGTGGAATCGGGCCTGAAGCCTGACCAAAGCTGACCATCATGCCCATTGGCCGTAGACAATCGAGCGATTTCATAAAGGTCGACTGACCGATGGAATCATAAACCACGTCGACACCTCTACCTTGGGTAATCTCCTTTACCCGTGAAACAAAATCCTCCTCCGCATAGAGGATTGGATAGTCGCAACCGAAGGAGTGAGCAAGCTCAGCCTTCTCTGGTGAACCGACTGTGCCGATTACCGTCGACCCAAGATGCCTGGCCCATTGGCAGACAATCAACCCAACGCCGCCTGCCGCGGCGTGTATCAAGATAGTATCGCCTGTCTTTACACGATAGCAGCCGTGTAAAAGATATCGTGCGGTCATCCCCTTCAGCATCATAGCCGCGCCCTGTTGGGCTGAAATACTAACAGGAAGCTTTACGAGTCGATGGGCAGGAATGAGTCGAACTTCAGCATAGGCGCCGGGCGGCAGTCCGGCATAAACTACGCGATCACCGACTTCGACTTCGGTCACTTCTTTGCCAATGGCCTCGACAATTCCAACACCTTCCATTCCAGGCGTGGCCGGAAGGTCGGGCAGGGGGTAGAAGCCGGTGCGGTTATACACATCAATAAAATTGAGCCCAACGGCCTCTTGGCGGAGCAGAACTTCACCCGATCCCGGTTGACCTGGATCATATTCATCCCAGAGCAAAACCTCAGGCCCACCTGTTTCATATATTCTAATTGCTTTTACCATAATACTCTCCTTACAGTTCTACCTTAAGAGTTTTAATTTGTCACAATCCCTGATTCCCTCTATTAAGGGGAATTCTGATTTTCACACTGAACCACCTTTTGCTGTACTGAGGATTTGGGGTATTGCCATGCTAAGTATCTGAAAAGTTAATAAAGTCTCCAAGAATAGTCGTTTTTTATCTTAAGTATACCATAAATCAAAATCAAAAATCAAAAAAATCTGGGGCATGAGAATCGGAAGACACCGAGGTTTATCTTCACATCATCGGTGATCTGGTGCGCAATGCCATGGACGCATTTGAGCGAGCCAAGGAAAAGTCTTACACGGATTTTCGCACAGCGCAAAAAAAAGAGGCACTTAGCTGGGTCATCAGCTAAGTGCCTCTTTTAACTGGACAAATCTGGTGCCGAGGGACAGAATTGAACTGCCGACACGGGGATTTTCAGTAACCACCTCCGAGTTTCCTAACCTCCTCAAATTATTATATGTGACTGAAATTGTTACATATGATTTTCCACGCTTTTTCTGATTTTTTCCAATTTTAGCAGATTTTGGAAAGTTTTTCTCACACAGATTCTCACACAGCTGAACCATATTTTTCATCTTAACAATATAGGGAGGACTGGATAAACTGAATCCATTTCTTACCACATACTCTCCACATCATCCTCGATATCATCCTCCACAGTATCATTTAATATACTGTTAAAATCCAACCCAGTCAACCGTTCAACTTCATCCACGGAAACAATAAACCCCGGCAACTCCCCTTTCGATATCGGTCGATGTGGCACTAAAAAAGCAATTGCATCCATTCCAACCGAATCAAA
>JAZFVY010000517.1:0-5000 GCA_036447975.1 Desulfobacterales bacterium | reverse complement strand
AATGGAACTGTATACTGGATTAAATCTTCATTCAAGAAATAAGGATCATCTCCCGATCAGTTGTAGCTAATTAAGGCAAGTCAAGTGAACGCTCTTCAATTGAGTTGGTGTGGTTCCAGAGGGTTCAAGGGGCCAAGGATTGAAGCGTCCCGCCTTTAAGGGCGTGGGTTCTGCCTTTCGGCAGTGCTTCGCGCCCGGGTAAGGATGATTTCAATTTCATATAGCTCCCCTCGACCCCGCCTTAAAAGGCGGGGCTTGCGGGGAGCAGACCGGTCAAAATTTGGATTTACTTGATCTGACACCAAAAAATATGATATGTGTATATCAATTGTCGTTGTTAATGGTGTCGGTGCTGGCAAGGCATTTCACTCAGAAGGTTTTGACTACCGATTAAAGACAATTTCTGTAAAAACCATGATATATTGTGATATACAGAATTAATTCTGTATAGTAATTGTTAGCTATTTCTTTGAGAAGGAAAACCAGAGGTAAGTAGACTATGGAAAAAATAGTACAATATTTGCTTGACGAAGCGACTCTTTGGGTGCCGAGAGCAATCGGAGTTGTAGTGATTTTCGTCGTTTTCTTTATCCTTACGAAAATAATAAAACGAATAATCACTAGAGCTGCTGAGCGATTGAAATTTGATGTAAATCTCACTGTGCTATTTGTTCGTACAAGCAGTATTGCACTTATGACCTTTGGCTTTGTTACTGTGCTCGGAACATTAGGTATTAATGTGTCCGCGCTAGTGGCCGGTCTGGGGTTGACGGGATTTGCACTTGGCTTCGCTCTGAAAGATACTATTTCCAATCTTCTCTCTGGCGTCCTTATATTGCTATATCGACCATTCGAGATAGGAAACAGCATAAAGATATCGGGTTACGAGGGCATTGTTATTTCTATTGACCTACGATACACGGAGCTTGATTCCGAGGGGAATAAGGTACTCATACCGAATTCAAAATTATTCACGGATCCAATCACTGTTTTTCAGTAGCGGGCAATCGATAATTTTGTGATCCAGAGGAAAATTGCTAACCTGGCGCTGCACCCTATACGCTCGGCAAGTTCGATGCCATAAACGCCATTGCCGGAGCTTTTATCGTCGCGTTTTCAGCAACAATTAGCATCTACTTGATGACCTTGGCCCGCTATCTTATATCTACCTTTGTGATGATTTTGAAGATTGAAAAAACTCTGAAGATTAGGGGTGTTCTGTGAACCGTGATATTCCCAAATATTTTTTTGACACGCAGGATCATAAGTTATTGAGCATTGTAAACGATGTGCTCAACAGGGACGAATCTCTTAGATCTCAAAAAAAACTATTATATCCATACCTGCATCCTCACGGAATTAAGGAAATGGCAGCAACAAAAGAGCTGCGTATCGCCTATGCCGTGATCCATCTGTTGGACTCTTTGGAAGTAGGCAAGGCTGACGATCGAATAAGCGCGCTACGTTCCTTGCAGGATGAAGTCCTGAATATAGCCCATACATCCCTGCGCATAAATACCGCGCGGGTACTTTTACAAATCATGAAAGAATTGGTGCGGTCCCACGGAAACTACCGCCGTCAACTTGAACTGGCGCACGATTTTCGCACAGCAGCATCAGGAAAGCCCCGCGTAATTCGTATGCAGTTGCGTCGCTACCATTTGCTCGAGATGCCGGAGGATTGGAATCAAATCGCTTTTGACCACCATGTTCACGATGCCAACACCAAAGGCCGCAAGTCCCCCACCCACTTGATTATGGACGCCTGGATTAAGGGCATTAGGCGCCTTACGCTGATATATTATAACTATGTACAGCCGGAAGTTGCTGCAGAGCTTTTGGAAGCAGCTGAAATAATGGACATTACCGTCCGAATTGGAGTTGAAGTTACTACAAGATTCCAGAATCGATATGTACATTTAATTTGGGTGCCGCGTGGTTTTTCGGACGCACAGGACTTTCTACACTTTTTGGCTGAAATGCCTGTCATCAATTTTATGACCGAAGGACGCAAAGTTTCGGAATACCAGCAACAATACGTCTTTGCAGTGCTCCAAGAATTCAATGAAAAGCATCGCCTAACGATCAACAAGGAATTTGGATTGGATCTGATTCAGCTGGACCCATCTGAGTTTCTCTCCTTTGTCGGGGTTGGCCAACCATCGATCCTACACCTTGCAAAATTTATTCATACAAAAATGCTGGCCGCTATGCAAATCCGTGTTTCTGATTTACGTGAACGCTATACTGATGCGAATTCAGAGGAACGTCTGCGGATATATAGTTTGGTAGAAGAGATGAATGAGTTGGACTCAGAGGAAATTGTGGAACGATTCCTGCGTCCCTCAAAAAACCCCTCTATTCCTGACCCCACTATTCCCAGCGATGGTTCGGATGTTCCGAATTCACTTACGCTTTCACCCGTTGAAATGATATATCGGTTAAATCAGTTTCATTGCGGTTACCGTATCACATTGAATTTGAGCAATCTCAACGTCGAGGACGTCCTTGAACTGCTCTATGACTGCAAAGGCATGATTACACACCTGGAAATTTTCAATCTGAAAGATTATGTCGCCGGCAAGGCCTTCCATATTGGTGAAATCAACATGCTGCAGCAAGCTATCAACGATGGTAATGCCATCACACTGAAGCGGGTCATTCGAGAAATTGCTCAGCGATTAGAGACATCAGAGAGTCCTCCCACCACTGAGAGAATAGAAAAATTTGCTAAGATTTTACATGATATTCCTACCCTCCAATCCTATTACAAAGAAGGTGAACCGCTAAAATCCAGAATTTGCAGCGACTCTACCGGAAGTTCGAGCCATCTTCCGGGTATGGGATTAGCCATAAAGGAAACCCTTCCGCCCAGGGCACGTCGAGAGATAGAACGCACATCCGACTCTTCAAACCGCATTATTCCCTTCAGTATAACGGCTTACCTGCGCTCAACCTATCTCCCAAATATAAACTCAAATTTATTAATAAATGCGTTTAATCGGTTGGTCTACAACGTTCCAATATTTCGCGTAACGTTTCAAAAACATCGTGAAGAATGGATAATTCAGAAGCATTCCACTCGGATGGAAGACAAGGGCAATATCGTCACATTAGGAGGAGTTGGGAAGGGTAGTGAAAATGGGCTCTATATCGAGTCTCATAAATTACATTCAGATCAAAAAGGTGTTCGCTGGAGGTACCTCAACAGCGGCCTGAAAAATGGACTGAAGGTATTGATTGGTTTCATTCCTGCCTTTGCAACCTTTGCCTTAACTAAGGACTGGTGGCTGTTAGCTTACTTTGGTGCCTTCATTTGGTTCGGAATCACCGGATTACGAAACGTCCTGCAGTCCATATTGGGCGGTGGCGGTTTCCAGAGATCTCCGCTTTTGAGGTGGAACGATTATGTCAGTTGGGAGCGTGTTTGTGATTCGCTGCTTTTTACCGGGTTTTCCGTTCCCCTGCTCGATTACGTGGTAAAAACCCTCGTTCTGGATCAACTTTTCGGTATTACCACAGCAACCAATCCAAACGCGCTTTATACCGTCATTGCGCTGGCGAACGGGCTTTATATCTCGAGCCATAATACTTTTCGCGGGCTTCCTAAAGGTGCTATCTTTGGAAATTTTTTCCGAACCATTTTGTCGATACCTATCGCCATTGGGCTAAATGCAGCAATCGGTGGTATCCTCACCGCCGCTGGGGTTGTGGGGGTTTACAATATTCTCCAAAAATGGGCCGCCGTTATTTCCAAAGCGGCTTCCGACTTTGTTGCCGGTATTATTGAGGGCACGGCGGATCGTTATAACAACATCCGTATCCGCTCACGTGATTATACCAAAAAAATTACCCAGCTTATTGACATTTATTCACGATTGGAACTGCTTTTTCCTGAAACTGAAGTGTTGGAGATACTTGAGTCTCCAAAAAAAATAATTGAATCAAAAGAAGCCGATGTGCGTGATTTGGAAAAGATAATAATTATTCACAGTCTCGATTTGTTATATTTTTGGATGTATCAACCTCGTTCCAGAAGCACGCTACGTACAATTATGCGTTCAATGTCCAACGAGGAGCTACAAATCCTTACAAGCTCTCAGCTTATCCTCCAGCGGCAGCGGGACATTAGCCAGTTGTTTATTGATGGGATCGTTGGTAAGAACTTCTCGCTGGCGTTATCTTTTTACCTCGATCGATCCGAAGAATATTTAGATGCTATTAGCTTCGGTCCATATGCGTAGATCCTCTTTACCGGGTTCAATAAAATTAGTGAACAAAAAAATCTTGCGATTTACAAACGAAACCATCAACTCAATAATTGTGTTTACTGTTATTTATCTTCCAATTTGACAATGTTTCAATTGGTTGTGATATCAAATTCAAAAGATTGAACTATCAAGTGATGTATTAACCCGCCTTACGATTCTGTCAAATCAAGTATAGGTCGGGACAGATGAAATCCTCATCATTTTGATGACTTTTTCATCCAATTAAAGCAAAAAAACAACCTGTTGATTCAGCCCCACCGAATCAACAGGTTGTTTGTGTCTACACTTCACCGCCAAATTCTTGTCGCCAAATAAGTTTCATTATGTCGCCGAATAAGTTTCATCGGTCAACTATTTTGTTACTGCACCCTACCCCTTCCGAAAAAAAAGAGGCTAGCTATTGTTAGCTAACCTCCTGAATTTACTGGTAGCGGGGGACGGATTTGAACCATCGACCTTCGGGTTATGAGAACAAAGGCAATGATTTATCGCCTTTTACTTTGCCTTACTAAAACCCTTTGATATATATACATTACCAAAAGCACCTTTTATCTTGACTTACCTGTTTCTACCCTTATATTTATAAAAAGTGTTGGGTATAGTGTTGGGTATAAGTTTTCGGGTTATAACACGGAGGTCAAAAAAATGCCAGTTCAAAAACGCCATAAAACGAAATATGCAGGGGTTTTCTTTATTAAAGGCAAAGCGACTAGATCAAACAAAATCGAA
>JAZFVY010000516.1:0-2476 GCA_036447975.1 Desulfobacterales bacterium | reverse complement strand
TTCCCCTGAAGCCGGCAAACGGATTGCGGATCTTGTAACAGGAAAGATGGATAAAAAAGACAATCCCTTGCGTCTTAGCCGTTTTAAGGAAGGGATTGTTGAAAAAGGAAAAACCTTAATGAGCCATTGACAGACAATTAGAGGCATATGAAAGCGTTCCATAAAATCAAGTCCCTGTCATTTTTGCAACATTTCCTTGATAAATAGACATACCAAAAGGAGGGATCGTGGACTCCAACAAAAAAAGTATTATTAAACTCCGTGAAATTGAGGCACTCATCGCTGTGCCGTTGATCAAAGGTTATATAAAGGAACTTGGTCGAGAAAGGGCTATTTATGTGGCAACCAAGGCCATCCAGAAAAAAAGTTTGGAAGCGGGCAGACAGGCGGCAGAGGAACTGGGCTCCAATACTATGTCTGATTTGGTCCGGATAATGAGTTCATGGACCGAAGGGGGTGCTTTGGAAGAAGAAATTTTGGAACAAACGGATAAAACATACTTTTTCAATGTTACATACTGCCGCTATGCTGAGAAGTATGATGAGATCGGCATCAAGGAATTCGGATACTGCCTTTCATGTTGCAGGGATAAACCTTTTATTGAGGGTTTCAATCCGAACATTAAATTCAAACGAACTCAGACCATTATGGAAGACTCACCATATTGCGACTTCCGTTTGGCCCTGGAGTAATTAATAATAAAAAAGTATCAACATGCAAATCTCGGATAAAAGCCGTTCTATCCATGAGTCTTCAATTATCATTGATGGGCTTCAAATAAGCAACTGGAGCGAGACGGTTTTTCGCAACAATCGCCAGGGTGGATTGACGGCGTTTACCGCCACGATAGCCGTCCATGAAGGATTCCGGCAAACTATTAAGAACATTGCCTGGTGGCACCAGATGTTCATAAAACATCATGATCTGATAGTGCCCATAAAAAACACAGACGATATCTTAGCAGCTAAAGCAGCCGGAAAGACAGGCATCATATTCGGTTTTCAAAATACATCTCCCGTGGAAGATGATCTGGACTTTCTATCTGTTTTTCACGCCCTGGGCGTACGCGTAATCCAGTTGACCTACATGAATGCTAATTATGCCGGGCAAGGGTGTCTAGAAAGAATCGATGCTGGTTTGACTGCCTATGGTCTTGAAGTCGTCGAGGAGATGAACCGATTAGGAATCCTTATCGATTTGTCCCATGTCGGCTATCAAACTACCATGGACGCCATCGAAGCCTCACAAAAACCGGTCGCTTTTACGCATGCCAATCCGAAAAGCCTCTGGGACCACCCCAGAAACAAGACCGATGACCAGATAAAGAACGTTGCAAAATGGGGTGGAGTCATAGGGGCTAACATTTTCCCAGCCTTTCTACCTTCCGGCAACAATGCAACAATTGAAGAGTATGTCGATGTAATTGATTATCTAGTTAAGATGGTTGGAATCGAGCATGTGGCAGTCGGTACAGATTTTACCGAAAACCAACCTCGAGAGTTTTTCGATTGGCTTTTGACAGGCAAGAGCAAAAAAGGCCCCGGTATGGAACTCGATCATCCCCTCTCGAATCCAAAAGGAATCCAAAGCTCAAGAGACTTTCCCAACATTACACAGACGCTTTTGGACCGCGGCTATGCCGATTCAGACATAAAGAAGATTATGGGCGAGAACTGGTTCAGGCTTTTTAAGGAGGTTTGGGAGGGATAGATTCGGTTGTGTTGCGTCATTATAAATAATTTCTGAAATAGGGGTATCAATTTAGACTGCTGAAACAAGCTGGTGTGAAAACCCTCAGAGGCTCCACTGTTTTCATAAAGCTAAAAAGAAATTGACAACTATGAGAAAATATGGAAAGTTGCAGCGGGCTTACTGGTACCATTAAATAAAGGATCGATTGCAAGGTCTCGCTTATTCAAGTCATTTTGTCATATGCTTATGTTAATGGAAAGTAACTACTCAAGCATCTTGTTACCCGAGCGCAGGCTTTATAAACCCTCCGGGACATAGGCCCTACTGGCCAGAGGCTGGAGGCCACAAAGTCACTAAGACACAAAGATTGCAGAACCATCTATTTTTACTATGTATTTTTCTTTCTCAGCTAATGGGATAAAATTTATTTTTATATTATCTTCGTGCCTTTGTGTCTTAGTGGCTAAATAGTTACAATGGAAATTGAATCAAAAAGAGGTTAGGGTACTTGGAATAATGCCAGGGATAGTTTCTAACTATAAAAGAAAGGAGATAAGTTATGAAAAAATGGATGTTTGTTTTAGCTCTTGGATTGGTTTTTTTAATGATTAGTCAAACCGCCGTATTTGCTCACCCAAAAGTTTCATTGTTAGACGAGATTCAAAAGAGAGGGGTCATCAAGGTAGGGATGTTTTTACAGTATCCACCCACCGAGTATCGTGATCCCGTAACCAAAGAACCTAAGGGCCTGTGTGTGGATCTAACGAATAAATTGGCCGAGGAT
>JAZFVY010000515.1:0-3626 GCA_036447975.1 Desulfobacterales bacterium | reverse complement strand
CCTCTTCAACAGGCGCAAATGCAGGCATTATGATTTCTGCATCCCATAATCCTTTTTACGACAATGGCATCAAAATTTTTAATGGCGATGGCTACAAGCTTTCTGATGAAAAAGAAGCTGAAATTGAGCAGCTTGTATTGAATGAAAATATTGCTTTATTGGCAAAATCGGACCGAGATATTGGTCGCGTTTTTGAAATAGCTGATGCTATAGGAAGATATGAAAATTTTCTGAAGCTCACTGTACCGAAAAGCAATTATTTCAAAGGCTTGAAAATTGTCATCGATTGCTCAAACGGTGCAACTTTCAGGGTTGCTCCGACAATATTTTATGAGCTTGGTGCGGATGTTGAAGCGCTGTTTGTTAGTCCGGACGGAAAGAACATCAATGATAACTGCGGATCCCAACATCCCGAAGTCCTTCAAAAAAAGGTTGTGGAAAAAGGTGCTGATATCGGCCTTGCCTTTGACGGAGACGGTGACAGGCTTATTGCGGTTGATGAAAAAGGTGCTGTTTCAACCGGTGATCAGATTCTTGCCGCCTGTGCAATGTACATGAAACAAAATGGGCTCCTTAAAGGCAATCAGGTTGTCAGCACAGTCATGAGCAATATGGGACTTGGGGTTGCCCTAAAAGAAATGGGCATAAAACATACCGTGGCAGAAGTCGGAGATCGTTATGTTATGGAAAAAATGATTGCTTCCGGAGCTGTTCTTGGGGGCGAAGATTCCGGCCATATGATCTTTTTAGCTCACCATACAACCGGAGATGGTGTCCTTACTGCTTTAAGGGTGATTGAAGCCATGAAAGAGGAATCAAAACCCCTGTCAGAGCTTTGTAAAATAATGACAATATTCCCACAGGTCCTAATGAACGTAGAAGTAAAGCACAAACCCGACCTTAGAACCGTTCCGGATATTAAAGATGCAATAAAATCAATCGAGAAAAGCCTCGGTGCAAAGGGTAGGGTGCTTGTCCGTTATTCAGGCACACAGCAGATATGCAGAATAATGGTAGAAGGGCCCACAATTGATGAGACCAGAAGGTATTGTCAGCATCTATCTGTTATTGTTGAGGATAAACTTGGATAATGAAAATCGTTTATTCCCGGCTTCCCAGTATTCTTAGCAGCATAAGAAAAAGATTGATAAAGTCAAGGTACAATGTCAGGGCGCCTAAAATCGCGCCTTTTCTCACGGTCGCACCATCAAGGCCGGCAGGCTGTGAAAGTGCCATGGTTCTAAGTTTCTGTGTGTCATAGGCTGTAAGACCCACAAAAACGATAACACCGATATAGCTGACGATTAGACTCATTCCCGAACTGCGCACGAAAAGGTTAACAACCGATGCAATCACAATCCCGATAAGTCCCATGAACATAAACTGACCCATTGAGGTCAGATCACGCTTTGTGACCATACCGTAAATACTTGATGCAACAAAAGTTGCGGCACATATAAAAAATGTTGAGGTAATCGAAGATCTTGTATATATAAGAAATATTGCCGATAGGGTAACTCCGTTTAGAGCTGCATAGAGCACAAACAGAGAGGTTGCGGTTGAAGCCTGCATTTTATTCACTCTACTCGCAAGTGAAAAAACGAGGACAAGTTCGCCAATTATAAGGCCAAAAAATATTAGTTGATTTCCAAAGATCAATTTCAGCATGGTTTCGCTGTTTGATACGTAAAGCGCAGTAAAACCAGTAAGGCCGAGGCCTATAGCCATCCAGTTGTATACGCTTCGGATAAATGTATTTACCTGAATCTGGGCTTCTGTCCTTTGAGCTGGAATAGATTGCATTATAACCTCCTGGTTTATATAAGACCTAAATAATTTATTCTTACATTGCTAATCTAATTATTTAAATATAACACTGATGGCAGGTTTTTCAAGATTAAATATAATTATTGGACGATAATAAAATGAAGCCCGTACAATTATATCAAGATATGAAAGAGCTTGCTGAAAAACTTGGTGTCTCCGTATCAGAGCAGAATTTTCGCAACACCGGCATAAAAGTTGAAAACGGATTATGCAAAGTAAAAGGGAGGAAACTCTTTATCATTGATAAGCACAGATCAATTCATAAAAAAAATGAAATTCTGGCATCTTTTCTCAGCAAAATGCCCCATGAAGATGTTTATGTCATCCCTGCTGTTCGAGAACTGATAAAAAAATATTCATAGGATTGAGTGAAAACGACACAGCACATGAACAGCGTCCAAGTTAATTCAGAAATAATCCCCAGATGAAAGTAGGGTATTAGGTTTAGAGTCGTATTAATTATATGATTGCCTTAAAGTTTACATAATATACCTTATCAGACGTTACATAAATTACGGGAAAGAAGGGCCAGCCAGATTAAAAATGATTGAATGCGATTTTTAACTATGATAATCTTCATAAACTGATAATAAGAAAAAGATTTGGTGCTTTCGTGTAAGTTAGCCTATAGAAAAAAACAGCTATCAACCTACTTATCCAACTTATGTTATGCTTGGCTTAATACTTGCCACTTGGATATGGGCATATCAAATTTGTCAAAGTAAAGTGAGCTAAAGTTTGAAGTGAGCTAACCTGTCGAGAGCCTCTGGTCGAACGAATTGAGCTAAAGGTTTGGAATTCTATCATTTAAAAACAATATCCTTTCCCCTGGCCCATTCAGATCACCGATACTCTATACTCAATAAGTCAGGTTAAGTATGATGCATCGCATATATCAATATGTGGACGAGTTGCACCAGGTCGCTCTTTAAGCACTTTAGATCATTTTAGACATTTTGGCACTCATTTATAGTTTATCACCAGTGGAATCTATAAATTTATTAAGAATTGAAATTTAGGATACTCCAATAGGAATAAATAATGGACTCGCATGTCAATATCGAGTATCAAGCAACCAGCGTCAAAGAACAGCGCCGGATATATACTGTTTCCGATCTTACAGCTGATATTAAAGTTATACTTGAAGATAAGTTTCCATTTGTCTGGATTTGCGGTGAAATATCCAATTTTAGAGTGCCGGCTTCCGGGCATTTTTATTTTACTTTAAAAGATGATAATGCCCAGATAAATGTGGTGATGTTTCGGAGTCAGAATCGTAATCTGAAATTTGTCCCAGAAGATGGAATAAGCGTTACAGGACTGGGCAGGATCAGTGTGTATGAGCCCAGAGGTGCATATCAGATAATATTCGAATATCTTGAACCCGAAGGTACTGGAGCCATCCAGCTTGCTTATGAACAGCTTAAGGCACGGCTTGTCGAAGAAGGGCTTTTTGATGAAAAACATAAGAAACCCCTACCCTATTTACCACAAAAAATCAGTATCATAACATCTCCTACAGGCGCAGTTGTTCACGACATCCTAAAAATTATTAACAGACGCTTTTCAAACGTTCATATTGAAATCATACCCGTCAAGGTTCAGGGTGAAGGCGCTGAGGATGAGATTGTAACAGCACTTAAGCTTCTTAATGCACGTGACGATTCAGATATTGCTATTATAGCAAGAGGCGGTGGTTCTTTTGAGGATTTTCATGCCTTTAATTCCGAGGTTGTTGCCAGGTCAATTTTTGAATCAGAGATTCCAATAATTTCAGCGGTGGGTCACGAAACCGACTT
>JAZFVY010000514.1:0-3262 GCA_036447975.1 Desulfobacterales bacterium | reverse complement strand
CATTGATAGACAGGCAAATGCGCGATCAATGGGAGAAATCAGGTGGAACCGATCTTTACCAAAGAGCGTGTGAGAAGGCGAGGAATATTCTGGAGACTTACGAACCACCGCCGTTGCCGGACAGCGTCCTTTCCGAGATTCGATCGATAATTGATGAAACGGAAAAGGAATTAAGCGTTTAAAAAGCAAGAAAACATAAATCCCTTTTTGCTTTAAACAAGGCGAAAAGGGATTTTAGTAAAAGGCTGTCGAGTTTCAAGTTTCAAATTTAATCACCTTTCAAGCTTATTTGTATAAACTGGTTTCAAAGGGCTAAAGTGTTACTATGAAAGAAAAAACCATTAGAGATCATCCAGGTCACGTTTTTTCGCGCAGGTTGGACAGGCCGTTGCCGATAGCCGCCAATGCTGAAGGCATGTGGATTGTTGATACAGAAGGCAATCGCTACCTCGATGCCAGTGGGGGCGCCATCGTTTTGAACATCGGGCATGGCAGAGAGGAAATCGCTCGAGCCGTCTATGAACAGATCATTAAATGCGATTATGTGCATCCGACAATGTTTACGACTTCCCCTGTAGAGCAACTGGCAAAGGCCCTTACCAGGCATGCGCCTCCGGGCATTGAACGTTTTTATTTTCTCTCCAGTGGTAGTGAGGCGATAGAGACCGCAATCAAGCTGGCCAGGCAAATCCACCTGGAATCAGACCGGCCTCATCGAATTCGGCTCATATCCCGCTGGAAATCTTACCATGGCCTGACCATGGGGGCATTATCAGCGATGGGTCGCACATCCTTCCGGGTTCCCTATGCTCCTCTTTTGACTGAAGTTATCCATATTCCAGCGCCATACTGCCTCAGATGCTCCTACGGATTGACATACCCTGAGTGTGATTGCCGCTGCGCCCTGGCCCTTGAAGAAGTGATTCAAAATACCGGGCCTGAAACTGTTTCCGCTTTTTTGGCTGAGACGGTAAGCGGAGGGACTCTGGCGGCGCTACCACCACCTCCTGGCTACTTTAAAATTATCAGGCAGATCTGTGATCAATACCAAGTGCTGCTTATTCTGGATGAGGTCATGTGTGGATTGGGCAGAACGGGACGTTGGTTTGCCTCCGAGCACTTCGAAGTGATTCCGGACATCGTGACCATGGGTAAAAGTCTGGGGGGCGGGGCAATCGCCATCTCTGCCGTGGGAGTCCAATCAAAGCATTATGATGCCATTTGTCAGGGGAGTGGTTCTTTCATTCACGGAGGCACTTACACCCATCATAGCCCGGCAGCAGCAGCCGGTTTAACGGTGATTCGTATCCTTGAAAGGGAAAACCTCATAGAGCGAGTAGCCCATTACGGAGAAATTTTCAAAGAAAAACTTAAAAATGAGCTGTCGGATCATCCCAATGTAGCCGATATTCGTGGTTTGGGCTTTTTCTGGGGTGTAGAACTTGTAAAGGACAAAAAAACGTTGGAACCCTTTCCACGCCGCGAAAAGGTTGCGGAACGTGTATGGCAAAGTATTTTTCAGAAAGGTGTGGTGACGTACAATTCAACCGGTCTTGCCGGAATAGATGGCGATGCCTTTTTGATCGGTCCATCATTTATCATAGAAGAAAATGATATGGATCTTATTGTTAATGCTGTCGTTCAGACATTAGAGGAAACTTTATTTTAGCCCTAATTGAAAAAGACTGAACAAATCGATTCCTTAGTGTTTTGTATTGAATTTCTATTGAATGATCAACAGCCAGTCCGGCACAGAATTGGAAAAGCTCAAAATTATACCGTCCTAAGCGAGACCTTTGAAAAATGCTCAATTTTGTTCAAGTTCAAGGCAGGCGAAAATTTTAACCACAGGAATACATTGAGTATTTTGAGGATTAAAATTTGAGCCTAACGCAGAAATTGAGCAAAAGGGGGCGTTTTGCAAAGGTCTCCTAAGCATAAATGAGGAGGAGCTTACTTAGAGTATGGTAGAAAAAAGAGTGCAAAAAGGCGTAGAAAGAGGGCAACGGTTTGAAATACTTGTAGATGGGGAAAGGATCTTTGCTTACGAAGGGGAGACTATCGGAGCCGCTCTGATGGCCGCTGGTCGACGGACATTTCGCTATACAAATAAATACGAGCAACCCCGGGGTCTGTATTGTGGTATAGGACTGTGTCAAGAGTGTAGGATGGTGATAAATGGTGTACCCAATACCCAAGCTTGCCAAACCTTTGCTACTCCAGGATGCCAGGTTGAAACCCAGCAAGGTAATACGAATAGCGGAACATAAAAATTGAAAGAATCGGAATTCGCAATTATCGGTGGAGGTCCGGGTGGTGTTGCAGCTGCCATTATAGCTGCTAAAGCTGGTGTCAAAGTAACACTGCTGGATGAAAATGAAAGACTTGGAGGACAAATCTACCGTCAGTTCGAAAAAGGTTTTAAAGTAACCGATTCTAAAGTATTGGGACGAGATTACGAGAAAGGCTTGGAATTATTGCGTCAATTCAGTTCGCTGAATGACAAAATCCAATATCTGAACAACGCCATGGTTTGGGGTATATTCAAGGACTCTACGCTGGCTTTCGCGCGTAACGGAACTTCCTCAAGCCTCCGCTTTAAAAACCTCCTCGTGGCAACGGGTGCTTACGACCGGCCAGTTCCCTTCCCTGGATGGACGCTGCCCGGTGTTTTCACCGCAGGCGGGGCTCAAAGATTAGTCAAGACGGAACGCGTACTCCCTGGGGAAAAGATTCTTTTGGCCGGCACAGGCCCGTTACAGCTTGTATTGGCACACCAGATCCTCAACGCTGGAGGCAAGATCGAGGCCATTCTGGAAGCTGGAAATATCAGTAAAAATTGTCTCCAGATACTAACAGGGATATGGGGCAATTGGGATTATTTAAAAGAAGGCTGGAGATACCTGCGTCACATCCAAAAGGCCGGTGTTCCCTTGTTGCGTAATCATATTATCCTTGAAATCCATGGCAACGGCCAGGTGGAAGAAGCAGTGATTGCAAAGGTGGACAAAAGCTGGAGGCCCAAGCCTGATACCGAGCGCACCGTGAAAGTGGACACCGTCTGTTTGGGATACGGCCTTGTATCTTCAACAGAGTTAACTCTTTTGGCAGAATGTGAACATAAATATGAGCTATTCCTTGGCGGTTACATTCCAATACGTAGTGAGAGCATGGAAACCACTGTGCCGGGTATCTACGCAGTGGGTGACGGAGCCGGAGTGGCGGGCAGCAAGGTTGCAATAGAGGAGGGTCGTATTGCCGG
>JAZFVY010000513.1:0-3860 GCA_036447975.1 Desulfobacterales bacterium | reverse complement strand
TGTTGCCATGGATGCTGATTCACCCCTTGAACGAGACGTAATAGCGGATGAAAAAGAGAGTACTTTTAAATCGTCTTTTAAAAGAAAAGTTACGCCCGGGCAGATAGCTCCTGCTGCAAACCTTCTTTACAAGGTGAAAAATCTCATAGGACTTGTAGATGGCAGGGTCTTGTCCGAGGACTATGAAAGACAAACAGAACAATTGCAATCGATTCATGCTGAGTTTCCTGCCATGCAATACGAAATATTTTGTGAAAAATTAAGCCGCTTTGCCACGCTCCAAAAACCCCCGCCCGCCCTATCTGATAAAGACAGGGAAACCATCCGGGTCCGCATCAGGTTCAAATCTTCTGAGTGATTCAAATTTCTGTTATTACTCAAGTTTACACCTCATATTTCTTGCGGTGCCTTAATTGGTGGGAATTGATCTATTTCAAAGGTATAAAATTCCGGCTAATTCACTTCACGGCCATGTCACTTTCTTCAAGGCGATATAAATATTGCCAAGCTACCGGCCCCATATTTGCCAATAATATCTGAAACTTGTTTGAAAGCGATGTGTTTCAAAGAAGTAAAAGCTTACATTTTTGGGAACTTTTTTCTCACCTCCTTGTCTAATGGAATCAAAGGACAACAAAACAAACAAAGGAGGTTAGAAAAATGAAACACAAGAAAAGAATTATTGGTCTGGTTATTGTGGCTGTGTTCATGATGTCGGGAAAAGCTTCGTACGCACAGCCGGAAACAAATTCCCACAAAACATTATCCCCCTACTTTCTGGTTAAGAGCCGTGACCCTGACGTGGACCGACTCCCTCTGAAATCGACATGGGCTGAAGTGAATATTTCGGGCGTCATCGCCGACGTCAAAGTAACACAGGTCTATAAAAACGAAGGCAATAAGCCGTTGGAAGCCATCTATGTCTTTCCGGCGTCCACCAGGGCTGCTGTTTACGGGATGAAAATGACAATAGGAGAGCGAACCATCACTGCAAAAATCCGCGAGCGTGAACAGGCACGACGTGAATACGATCAGGCAAAACAGGCAGGGAAGAGCGCATCCCTTTTGGAACAGCACAGGCCCAATGTCTTCCAGATGAATGTGGCCAACATTTTGCCTGCGGATGTAATCAAGGTAGAACTAAAGTATACCGAACTGCTGGTTCCCACAGACGCTGTTTACGAGTTCGTCTATCCGACCGTTGTTGGTCCCCGCTATGTGGACGAACCGGCCGATGAATCCGGTCCGTCTGATGCGTGGACAGCGAATCCCTATCTTCACCAGGGAGAATCCCCAACATATAACTTTAATATTTCCGTGGATATCGCGGCAGGTCTCCCGATTCAGGACATCACCTCCCCTTCACATAAGATTAAGATCGACTACAAAGGCCCTGCTTTCGCCACAGCAAACCTCGATCAATCCAAGGAACATGGAGGCAACCGTGATTTCCTTTTGAAATACCGTCTTGCCGGCGGCAAAATCGAAACAGGACTTCTCCTTTTTGAGGGAAAAAAGGAAAACTTTTTCCTGCTCATGCTGCAACCTCCCAAAAAGGTCGTTGAGAGCCAAATCCCGCCGCGCGAGTATATATTCATAGTTGATGTGTCGGGTTCCATGCACGGTTTCCCCCTGAATATATCCAAGAAGCTCCTTAAGGACTTAATCGGCAAACTTCGTCCAACAGACAGATTCAATGTGTTGTTGTTTGCCGGTGGTTCACACCTGATGTCGGAACGATCCTTGCCTGCTACCCCGGACAACATTATGCGTGCCATAAATACTATTGAGCGACAGCGCGGAGGAGGAGGCACCAGGCTTTTACCGGCCCTTAAAAGAGCTCTTTCTCTGCCAAAAACCGAAGGATGCTCCAGAAGTGTTGTCATTGCCACCGATGGATATGTCTCTGTTGAAGAGGAGGCCTTTGACCTGATCCGGAACAATCTCGGCCAAGCCAATATGTTTACATTCGGAATCGGATCAAGCGTCAACCGCCATTTGATCGAAGGAATGGCAAGGGTGGGAATGGGAGAACCCTTTGTCATTACAAAACCTGAAGAAGCACACAAACAAGCGAACAGATTCAGGAAACTCATAGAGTCCCCCGTGTTAACAGGAATCAAGGTCGACTTTGGCCGGTTCGAGGTTTACGATGTGGAACCACCCAGTATTCCCGACGTATTGGCCGATCGACCCGTCATTGTGTTCGGCAAATGGCGCGGCAGACCTCAGGGCGACATCTCTTTACAAGGGTTCACCGGCGAACACTCCTTTTTGAAAAAGGTGGCTGTTTCTAAGATAAAGCCTTTAAAGACAAACTCAGCACTTCGCTACCTGTGGGCACGGCACCGGATTTCAATCCTGTCAGACTATAACAGGCTCAAGCCTCAGGACGAACGGGTCAGAACGGTGACCAACCTGGGCCTGTCCTATAATCTGTTGACCGCCTACACTTCGTTTGTTGCCGTGGATACTAAGATCCGCCTTAAGGACGGGCATGCTGTAACAATCAAACAGCCTCTTCCATTGCCCCAGGGCGTCTCCGACTACGCGGTGGGGGGAAATAGATCATACGCTAGAAAAGCCGTTTCATCCTTTGCTGCCGCACCTTCTGTAACAGGCTTTAAAAACAAGGTGCTGGAAGAGAGTATTGAGTACAAAAAGGAAGACCGTTTGGCTCATGAGCCGGAAATGGACGCCTCCACCAGCAAGGGAAATCATATGGAATTGAAAAAAGTTACCGTAACTGAAGGTTTGTCAGAAAAATCTATACATAAACTGCTGAAAAAACATATTCGCTCATTCAACCTGTGCTACAGGCAGGCGCTGGGAAAAAGACACGACCTAAAGGGAGAGGTTGTATTTAAAATAAATATAGATCCAGCAGGCCGCGTCACGAAAGTTAATATGGATAAAGGTGCAAAGAAATACATAGAATTAGAACGGTGCATGGTCCAAGAACTCAAAATGTTGCGCTTCCTGACACCGACAAGGGGAAAAAATGTCGTAGTCACCGTTACATTTATGTTGACATGATAACGGCCTGTTGCCCAATCTCGGATTTCTCACGAGGATAAATCCGGGCTAATCTCTATTGCCCCCACACTTTACCCGCAGGAAACATAAGGGGACTGTGTGGGGGCAAAACTTGATGGTTGCGTTAATCCCGCAAGAGCGGAACTGCGTTGCGCTTCATTTCGTTATCATTGCGGCGTACGCTTGGGGACTCCAATAATCTCAGTGGGTTAGAGTGGTCTGCCCCACTTTTTTTGTCTCAGGAAGTAGATAGGAAGTAGATGGATCCAGAAACATTTGAACCACATTCCAAAGAGCAGGAAGTAAGGCACAAAATTAAAAGGGCGTAAAACTTTAACTTGCATCTATGTAGCCAAAATATTAAATCTCCCGAGGAAAACCTACTGTTTTCAATCTTTGAAGATGAAAGTCCACAATTTGAATTAAAATTACACTTTTTCTTCGATTTTGGCAGATTATGACCAAAAAAACATTACCAAAATTCTGATGGAGCATATTTAGTGGGTATTAGAGACGGTGGCGAAAAATTATTGACCTTGCCTTATGCGTTAACTTGAGACACTTTTTGATATAAGAATCCTTTTGATTGCTCGCAAATTCTCCTATTTTCATACAGGTCTTTTAACTGCATTGTCCGATAATTTCCCTTTTATGTAAACTTTTTGGGGCCCCTCAAGTCCCTGGAGAGATATCTCAAACCTGAACTGAACGGTTTTTACTCGATCTGCACTAACGTTCCCCATGAATAGGAGACAGGCCTGATGAAGCCTAATAGCCCAACCGGGGAGTTTGAAGGGGCAGAATCAGCAAGGGTGGGGATATTT
>JAZFVY010000512.1:0-6425 GCA_036447975.1 Desulfobacterales bacterium | reverse complement strand
AAGCCTTTACCATAAAGAGCACTGTCCGGTGGCGCAATAGCGTATGACGCTTTATTAACAGGAGAATGATTAAAAGTCACAGGCTCACCACCCCAATCAAGTGACAGCAAACCAAAGGCATCGTCAGAGGTTTTCATATAATATAGTTCTACTAAAATATTTTTTTGATTATCAGCCGTATATTCATATACCTCAAGGTGGTTAAAACCATAGCTTAAATACAATTCTCCCGCACCATTCATATATTTAAAAATGCTGGTTGAATCAATTGTTTGTGCAGAGTCTGATCTGGTCCAGGCACCAATAGTTTTAGGGAGATTAATTTCATTTGCTTCCAATTCCACAATTGCCCCTTTGAAAAAAATATATATGAAGAAAAAACATATAAGAATGGATAAAGTTTTTTGGATCATTCTTATTTACACCAATTTTTACTCTCATTTATAGGATGACACCACAATTACATACACAAATACACCTGGCCGATTTGCATTCGCCCTTCAGCCATCAGATGAGCTTCTTACCCGTGCAACTTCTTTAACAACCAGGCCATGTTTTCACCCAGAACTTTCATTGTCTGGATACCTTCTTCATCTTTTTCTACATCTCCCTTTTCAAGGCCAATCCCCATGTTCCAATAGATAGAGCCTGGAACGATTAACTGATTGATAAAGAAAAAATGATTTATGGCGTCAAAGACAAAGACACTTCCTGCCCTTCGTACTGCAACAACCGCGGCGCCTACCTTCCGTTTGAACATGTGGCCGTTAGCAATGGCAACAAGGCCGGACCGATCAATTAAAGCCTTAATCTCAGTGCTGACATTCGAAAAATAGGTGGGCGACCCTAATATGATCCCATCTGCCTCAATCATTTTCTCTAAACACTCATTTAGAACGTCGTTTTTATTCGAACAACGTTGATCTTTGTTTTCAAAACACTTCATACAGGCCAAGCAACCTCGAATTTTTTTGCCTGCAAGCTGAATCAGCTCGGTTCCTATCCCTTCTTTTTCAAGTTCTTGAAAAACATTGTTGATAAGAATCGCAGTATTACCATCTTTGCGTGCACTTCCGTTAAAAGCTACTACTTTCATCGCGTCTATCCTCCTTTGCTTTATGTTACACCCATTCTCAGACCAATTTTGTTGTTAATTTCAAACTGTAATTGAAACATTACCAAATATTAGCACTGGATGTCAAATTCTGAAATACAGGGAACATAAAAAAGACAGGTTTGCAATGGAGTTTGCCCCGAATCTATCAACTCAACAACGGAAAAATTTAAGGAATTCATTTAGAAGCCTCGCAAACTATCGATTTGTCATATCATCTTGCATCAATCCTGCGGATATACTAAAATATGATTATTCAGTAAAAAACTATCAGCAAAGATCTCTTTTCTGGAGGATTCTCTGGATAAAATATTTCCATTTTCCAGATGCCCGAGCGAAAGCGTGAACCCAAAGACCTTGCAAATGTCCATCTTCAAGTGAGATAGTTTTTACAAGATCAAGGAAGATGAGGATTTTAACTAGAACCTATCTCAAAAATAAGATTAGTGTTCAGGGCAAGGCGCGAAACGGTGAAAGAGCGGAGCATACACGTAGTATGTGAGCATTTTGAACCGTTTCGCAACACCGCACCGCCCCATGGGCACTTAGATTGTTTTTGAGATAGGTTCTACATGAATACTTTCAAAGGGAGGGAAACGTTATGGCTGAAAAACAAATTGCCTGCTGTGTCGACTTTTCTCAAAATGCCGATGCCGCCTTTGTAACAGCACTTGAGATGGCGGAGAAGTATCTGGCCAAGCTTTTGGTTATCCACGTGCTTCCGCTGGTGGTAAATCCCATTTTGACCGCGGAATGGGTGCTGCCCGAAGAGCCCAAGAATAATATAATTATAGAGCTGGAGAAACGGATGCAGAAGGAATACGGTGACAGGGTCGGTGACAAAGTCGATTATCAGCTTATCGTTTTAGATGGTCATGTCTCAACTGCAATATTGACGTTCCTCAATGAAAATCCTGTGGATATAGTTGTGGTGGGGTCTTACGGGCTTACAGGCATGGGGCTTGTCTTTTTCGGCAGCGTGGCCAAACGGATATCTTACAAGGCCCCATGTTCGGTAATGATCGTTCGGGACCGTGAAAAGATAAAGGACAAAACGGAATAGACAAATTCGGGGCTTAAGGTTAAGCGGTCAGATCGGTGAGCCCAAAGGATTAGCCCGGAGAAGTAAAGGGGGATACTTTAGCTTGTTTTTTTAATTAGCAAAGCCGCTCGGCCTCCCACTTTTTTTGACAGAGCCTCAGGTACAAAACCGACCTTTTCTGCGGCAGCCACAGATTCTGCAAACTGATCTTGAGAGACATGGCCTTTGGGCTCCACAACAAGAAGTTTGCTTCCTTGTTTGAGGGCCTGGCAGACGTCTGTGAAAAAAGAGGTTTGGTTGGGCACCTCATGAACAACGTGAAGAGCGACGGCAAAATCCACCTTACCTGAAAAATCCTTTACACCAAGCCCATCGCCCCTAATATGGCGCAGCTCTATTCTGTCCAAAAGTCCAGCCCTTCGAGCCCTGCGCCTCAAAGACGATAGCATCTTAGATTGGATATCCACTGCCACTATCCGTCCCTTTGATCCAACCATCCGTGCCAAAGGAAGGGTGAAGTAACCCATACCGCAACCAGGTTCAAGGACGATCATCCCCTTTTGAACAAATGGCCCTAAAATCTTATTTGGGTTTTCAAACAATTTCCTTAAGGGATTTATCAATATATATCCTACCCAGTGAGGGCAAACTCGATGAGCCATATATGCTACTCCTTAGCCCGCATTTCTAATGAAGAATTTATTTTGGGTATAAAAAACAAGAAACCGATTTAAAATCAAGCGATTGTAATAAAGTAGGGCGTCTTTGATTAAATACACACTGTATTGATGAATCCTATCATTTTATAAATAAATTCTTCATCAAAGACGAGCCTGAGCAACACAGGAACTGCGTTATTCAGCCCTCGAAGTAAAATACTACGTCTTCGGGCTGAAATGCCTTGTTCCTGAGCCGCACTGTCTCGTGAGAAAACCGGGTTAGATCAGTTTTGTTCTTGATTTCAAACTGTAAATGAAACATTACCAATATCAGTGACGGATGTCAAATTTAACAACTCAAGTTTCGCAACACCTCCATGGGCACTTAGATTGTTTTTGAGATAGGTTCTAATAAAAATAAAAGCCAGATAAATTCTTCATGAGAAATTCGGGCTTGCACTGTGCCCCATATTTAGGATAAACATCGGAGCCATGTTGAAAGCTATTCTGTTTGATTTAGACAACACGCTGGTTTTGTTTGACGAAGCCAGATTTTACCAGGGCTACTTCCGGAGGATAGAAAAACTGTTCGCGGACATCATGCCTGCGGATAAATTCGTGGAGCGGCTGATCAGCGCGACCCGGGCCCTGGTGCAAAACAACGGTGAAGTGACCAATGCCGATTACTTCAAGGAGGTCTTCGCGAAAGGATATAAGGACAGGCGAGACGAACTGTGGAACCGGTTTTTGACTTTTTACGAGACCGAGTACGATAAACTTGAACCTAACGAGACCCTGCCAGATGCGCTTCACGAAACCTTTGAAAAAATCGCCCAGACAGGTCTTAAGCTGGTGCTGGCCTCCAATCCGATCTTCCCCTTGGATGTCCAGATGAAACGCCTGGCTTGGACCGGCTTGGGGTATGTGCCGTTTATTCTGGTGACCCACATTGAAATTATGTCATTTTGTAAACCCAGGATTGAGTATTACCTGGAGATTTGCAAAAAGATCAGTGAACCTCCCGAAGCCTGTTTGATGGTCGGCAACGACCCTGTCAATGACATGGTTGCCGCTCATGCCGGAATGAAAACCTACCTGACCGACGATGCCAAGGGTGCCGGTATGGTTAGTGTGGACACTATCGAAGTATTGCGAAGATTTCAACTTGAGGATATTCCTGAGCCGAACTTTAGAGGCCCCCTTTCGGAAGTGCCCAGCGCCATGCAGCGTTGTGGAGTCTTGATGGTGAATTAATGAGAACCTATCTCAAAAACAATCTAAGTGCCCATGGAGGTGTTGCGAAATGGTTCAAAATGCTCACATACTACGTGTATGCTCCGCTTTTTCGCCGTTTTGCGCCTTGCCCTGAACCCTAATCTTATTTTTGAGATGGGTTCTATATATTTTAAGGTCAATCCCGATTATCTTATTCATTTTTTCTTGATTATACTGATTTGTGAAATGATGGCGTCACGCTCGTCTTCAAGATCGAGAAGAGTAGTCATTACGGGCGGTTTTATGGAGTGTGCGGGCAGTTGTATTTTGGCTTCCTCGATTTTTTTCTCAAGCCGCTTAAGCCTGTCTTCAAGTATTTCCAGCGTTTCCATGGCGAAAGTCCCTCCTTCCGACTAACACGGATTCTTTCCGGCATCATTCACAAACTTTGAAGTTTTAGCTTATCAGTTTTATTCAAACCTTTAACCACAAGATCATAAGAATCGTCAATCATGATTAATATTTCATCAACAGGTATGGAACCGTCCAGGATAATAGTATTCCAGTGCTTTTTGTTCATATGATATCCAGGTTCTATGGCTTCGTACATTTCACGGAGGTGCAAAGCGAGTTCAGGATCGCATTTGAGATTTATTCGCAAAGGTGTTTCTACCCATGCGATTAAAGCAAACATTTTTCCCACGACTTTAAAAACCATCACATCCGGACCAAATGGGAATTCTTCTTGTGCACCTTTTTTAATTAACAGATAATTGCGTAAATGTGTAAGCTCCATAACCCGCATTTCTCATGAAGAATTTATCTGGCTTTCTTTACCACTGAAATGTGTTGACAGGCAAGTTAAATCTGTCGAGAATAAAGGCCTGAGAATCCAGGTTAGGAGTAACGAGGCGACATGCTAAAAATAGAGGCAATAATCGATCAAGTACTTACAAACTGTGACATTGCCGACTCACAACATGCCGGACTTTTTTCTATCTGCGGCTTAGCTTTGAGGCTACGTGACCTATACAAGTGGGAAATGGAATTAGACCCATGGATAGAAAAGGATTCTTCCGAGATACTTGAATGGATTGAAGATAAAGAAAAAAAGTGGGACAGTCTGGCAGAAAAGCAATTCGATGGCATAACAATTCTTGGCGATCAATACGATCCGTTTGATACTGTAGGTATTAATTCGGTGCTGGAGCCCTATGGGTTCTTCTATGGAGGCGGTTATGCCGGAAGCCTGAAACCAACCTTTTTTTTGGCCGTAATTGAAGAAAAAAGAGAAATAGACGGGCACTCTGTATATATTCTCGATCGTGAGCTAGCTCGTGATCTTCTTACAATTCCAGCGCTATCTCAAGACAATTGTATCATCATTCGGCAGGAACCAGCAAAACTCTTTCTATGGGAAAAAATGTTCTATATAAAAAAATCCGGACGCTACGCTCTCGGATTTGCCTTAGAAAACCATGGAATAAAAGAGCAGAGTTATAAGGATATGCAACGCAGCCTGGCAAAAATTGCCAAGGCTGAAATGGGAACATATATTTATCATGAGTTGGGCGAACTACAGGATACTATTTTTGGCAGAGACATATGGCGAGAAATTATTGCAACCTTTCCACACACACCCATTGAACTTCTTGCTCGAACCATTAAAGACTTTCTTGCAGATACAAACGAATACGGGACACTTAGATTTATAATCAGAGAACGCAAAATAGCTTCTTTAGCGTTTTATGTCGCCTTTCACGATGGATTGATAAAAGAGTTATTTCCTGAAATTATAGAGGCATTTCAAGAATTTACACGTGAGCGTGATTGGCAAGTAATAAAGCAGGCCACAACTTGCGGTTATAATACCGCTAAACACTACGCTGAAGCGATAAGTAATATCTATCAGAATGGAAAACAAAAAAATAATATGAAATGGGCAGAAAACGAGATAGTAAAACGCTTTTTAGAACCATTAGGGATAAAGGGAACGCAAGGGTCTTAATCCTGTAAAGTGTTTATTGTTTGCCAAAAAACCGGGTGCTTTGCACCCGGTTACAAACGCAACGATTAAAGCACTGACGTGCTTTTGCCTTTTCGGCCCTTGGCCGAAAATTCAAGCCATCCCGCTCATAGAGCGGGGTGGTCGTTGACTCATGACCCTATTCCCACTCTGAAAACTAGGCGAAAAACTCGGTGTAAATCCTTTATTTAGTCCTTGAAAATCTGGTCCTCTGGGCCCGGTCCGTGTTCTCTGGCGCTGAATGAAAAATTGCTGCAAGAGTTTGAAGTGAACTAAAGTTTAAAGTGAGTCTCGCTTCAGCGGGATTAAGGAATTCTGCCAATAATAAAAATCAGCGGAGCGACACGCGGCGCAAGCGCCTGCGCTGCG
>JAZFVY010000511.1:0-3019 GCA_036447975.1 Desulfobacterales bacterium | reverse complement strand
ATACATAGCCTGCGAGATATTGGTCCAACCAGCCCTTATCGGCGGTGATGACTGCAGGCAGCCCTTTAGCTAAGGCTGATTTCGTCCAGGATTGAGGGACAAGTTTATCAGCCCAGCCGCCAATATCTACAAATATCGCCTGGGTAATACTTATCGATAAAACAACCAGGGCGGCAACGCTGTTACCTTCTCCGGTCTTATATAGGGAGCCTGAGGCACAACCACCGGCAAAAACCATCCCGACCCCGAAAAAGAGCCCGGCAATAACAGAATGAATACTGGTTGGAGCCGAATGAAAGGTGCTCATGCCGGTGGCAGTAACAAAGGAAGCAGTAAGACTGAAAAGTATCGTGGCTATCATGATTCCTACCACCATTCTTGGAACCCCGACAGCAAAGAGGTCTCTGAATGCCGAGGCAAAGCAGAATCTTCCGTACTGAAGACACATGCCGTAAATAAAACCGAACCAAAGATAGGCGACGAGATAAATATATAATTCACTAAGGGAATAAGTCCCAACGCTTACTAAAGTGAAGAACGCCACTATTACAAAGGCCCATGTTTGATTTCTTCGCTCTCTAGTATTCAATTAAAATGCCCCTTTTTTTGATGATTAATGAACTTAGAGCCTGGAACCCAACTACCCGGTCCATCGAATGCGTTAAACCGAAAAAAGCGCGTAATTTTTAATACCATAATGTGTCGTTGTGATTAATACTACAATGTGGCACTTATTGTCAAGAATTTAATCATTTTTGGGTTCGCTTAATGCAACTGTCCCCGTTAAGGGAAAATCTTCTCGGCTTCCTCCCTTCGAAGCTTTTCAGAGCAATGTTCAATATTTGTAACAATATTATCGACTCCTTCGGTCGTTTCATAAAGATGCGGTTTTAATGCTGTATTGAAGCGTTTTTCGACTTGGTTCAGTTGATTGGTGAAAAGAAGATAGTTCGTGCGATTTTTATATGTTGATTTTACAAGAGACTCAAAGGTTTCACCTTCTGATCTCAACAGATCTTTATAATGGCCTATGAGGACGCCAAGCAATACGGAGTATTCTACAAGGATTTGTCCCGTATGACCTGACATTTTAGCCAATCCGTCGATATCGGGCTCCTTGGCATACTTGACTGCCGCAAGCGCCTCATCCAGTGCCAGCTTTTTCACTATCACATACTTTTCGACAAACGTTTTGCGTCCGTCCACAAATTTTTGATGCTGATATATATAATAAACAAAAATGACCGGGATTAGAATCATCCAGATGCTGATTTTAGGTTTGTCAAGTACTGCTGTTGCAAGGATTTTCGCAATTTTCTCCTCATGTTTTATAATAAGATCTATTTTTGCATGCATTGAAACCATTTTTGCCGTTCACATTCATAATGTTTGTTCATGAAAAAGTCAGTCCATTGGAAGAAATCGAAAACCTATCCACAAAATAACACCGCTCAGTATCACAAATGCAATAAAGGGGATGGTTAGTCCCGCCTCTTCAGGAGCCAGGAGCTTTATTGATTCACCCAAATAGCGTTCTCCATCATATGATGCTTCTATCCCAGTATAGAAATAGGCCGTTGAATCTATATCTCTTTCCTCAACGATCTGAAAAATCTGATTTATTATGGGGACATTTTTCTGAATCCATGGGCCAACTATGAAAGCAAATCCCCATATTAAAAAGAAACAGAAGAAGAGCTGTCCCCACGCTCGTAATCTGGATGGATTTCGCATATCCAATTCCTTATCTTATTTTTGATTGCCACTAAGACACCAAGGCTGTCACGGGTGAACAGTAATCAGTGATCAGTAAGGGGAACTGATTACTGATAACCGATAACTGACCAATGATCACTGCAATTTGTGTCTTTGTGCCTTTGTGGCTAATGTTTTTTGTTCCCTGCTTCAGCTTCAATGAAGACGGGATTTCAGTTATACTACGACCGGCCTGCCCGGGCTAGGGTTGGGCAGTTGTAGGTTCTTGTATCCTGCCAAATCTACAACTGCCCGGTTTTTTAAATTGTAGCCGTGAGTCCGGGGAATACCAGATAGAACATGATGTAGGCAACCACAAGCGTTAGGACCAGGTTGAACGACTGGCCGAACACGTACAGAATCAACGGTTTCCCACCCTTGAAGTGCTCGCTGAGCTCACGGAAATTCGTGGCCAGCCCGATACTTACAAAGGACAGGCAGAAAAACCAGCCTCTGAACAGATCGCCCATTCCCTTAATTATACCCTGATCGACCATGGCACTGCCCATTCCGCCGATCTGGGTGTTAAAGTAACTGTAAAACAGTGAAAAAATGATCGAAGCCGCAATAAAACCGAGAACAAATTTCGGAAATCGGTACCAGATCTCCATGGTGCCCACCTTGGTGCCGGTCTCGGCCGCCTCTACCTTTGTGGTAAAGTAGAGTGCAACGAAAAAGGCAATGACACCGATCAGAACGTTCTGGATCATCTTGATGGTGGCGGCGACATAAAGCGCCTTTTCTCCCAAGAACGCGCCTGCAGCGGCCACGGCACCGGTGGCGTCAATGGTGCCACCCATCCAGGCCCCACCTAAAACAAGCTGCTTATCAACTGGAAAAAATCCCTTGATAACCAAAGGCATAACGATCATCATGATCGAGGTGAAAACCAGCGACAGGCCAACGGCCAGGGTCAGTTCCTCTTTTTTGGCTTTACAGGCAGCCGCCGTGGCAATGGCAGCGGATACACCGCAAACGGACATATCGGAACAGATGGTAGCGTTGAGCCGTTTGGACGGCATTTTAATAATCTTTTGGCCGAACCAGTATGTCGTGAACCAGACTGTAGGTGTGACAACCCAAGCCACAAAAATACCGGCCGCTCCGATGACGATGATTTTTTCAAACAGAATCTTTGCGCCCAACAGCACGAGACCGGTTTTGATGTAGTACTCGGTCTGAACGGCCGGCATGGCCCATTTGGGGGTTCCGACGGTGTTGCTGATCAGCATACCGAAAAAGATCGCCCAGGCGGCGTAACCGA
>JAZFVY010000510.1:0-5310 GCA_036447975.1 Desulfobacterales bacterium | reverse complement strand
TGATTTCAGGCGAAACAGAGGGCAGGTCAGGATTTTTTTCTTCAAGTGTGGAAAGTATCTCAACCCTTTTAATGGAATCGATTCCCAGGTCAGCCTCAATATCCATGTCCATGTTGAGCATTTCTATTGGATAGCCCGTAAGCTGGCTGACCACCTCCAGCATGCTTTTTTCTATTTCTTTACCGGCATAGCCTGACGTTTCAAAGACCTGGCTGTCTGGTTTAGCATCGGATTCTTCAAAAGATTTTTCTGCAATTACCTGAACAGATGGAGTATGCGGAGCAGGCGGAATAATCATTTCAGGCATTTGCAGAGCGTCTTGAGCATAAGAGGCCTGGTTATTTATATTTTCGGCGGTTTCATCAGGTATTGGTGTACTTTCTATGTTTTTTTGAATTATGAAATCAGGGGCTTTTGGCTCTGTTTTAAGTCCCAGGGAACCTTCGGCCAGGCGCTGTATGTTGTCCATCATATTCTGGATCGTACGGCTGGCTTCGGTTTGGGCTTCAAGAAACTTTTTATGTGTTTCGGCGGTCTGCATCTGGAGCGCCTGCATCGATTTCAGGCCTTCCCGAACGACCTGTAATGCATCTACAATAAAGTCTTGTTGTTGTTTTTGATTTTTATTCATGCTTTTTCGTTTTCCGGAAATTGGAGCAGATATCATACCTCTTCTGTTCTCTGTTTTCTGTTCTCTGTTTTCAGTCACCTGTCTTTTGTCTTCTGCGCTCTGTCTTCTGTAATTTACACCTGAAATTGGTATACTCATAAGCTGTTTTTTCGTTTCATGAGCAGGATGTTCCCAGCAGCTCAAATCAACGTCATGACCCAATGATGCCAGATGACAAAGTGTTCCGGCAAGATCGGCCATTTTGGATCGTCTTCCAGAAAAACCGTCCAGGGCTATCGCCTGAAAGTCACGATTAATTAATATAGATTTTATTAGTCCTGTCAAAACCGATTTGGGACCGACTTCAACAAAAGTTTGCACACCCATTTTGAATAAATTTTCAATTTCGCTTACAAAATCGACAGGGCATAATAGATGCTCACCCAGCAGTTTTTTTGCTTTATCTGGATCAGCAGGGTAGGGCTTCCCGGTTGTATTGGAAAATACCGGAATATCAGAAGGTAAGACGTCGATTTTCTTTAAGGTCCGGATGAAAGGTTCCTGGGCGTCCTTCACCAGATTGCTGTGAAAAGCAGCAGATACAGGCAGGTGGACGGTTTTGAATCCTCTTTTTTTACATATTATTTCAGCCCGGGCAATGGCATGGATGGATCCCGACAAAACCCCCTGGTTCGGGCTGTTTCGGTTTGCAAGAATGACACCTGTTTTTGTTTCCTTGATCAGATGGACAAGCTCGTCAATGGGGGCTTTGACAGCCAGCATACCTCCGTTATTTTGATCTTTGTTCCGTCCGACTGCCGCCATCAAACTGCCCCGTGTAATTGAAAGGTGCAACAGAGTATCCAGATCTATCCATCCGGCAGCACAAAGGGCTGCAAGTTCACCAAAACTGTGCCCGCATGTTGCATCTGGTTTAACGCCGAATCCTTGAAGAACCTTCAACATCGAGATGCTTACGGCACCGATGGCCGGTTGCGCAATGTCGGTTTTTCTTAAGGCTTCTTCCTGCTTTTTTTTCTCTTTTTCGGTTAGATCAGGATGCGGGTAGATAATATCGGTGAGGCGACCAAAATTTTCGTATTTTTGATTCGCTTTTTCCAAAACATTTAACGCATCCGGAAAGATGCAGACAAGGTCACGGCCCATGCCGATATACTGGCTCCCCTGGCCTGGAAAAACAAATGCAATTTTGCCAGGTTTTTTATGACCGCCATAATATATATTCTTTAGCTGCCGGCCATTTTGTGGGCTGTCTGAATCAATGGCATTGAAAGCACTGTCAAAATGCCCGGCCAGATCCTGAAATTGACCCATTGACTGTTCAAGGACGATCAGAAGCCTGTAAGGATCTGATGAAGAAAATTCTAATCTAGTACTTGAAGCTTTGATTGCAACTTCTTTATTTGAATTAACTTTTTCGATGGTGCTTTTGAAGCTGTGAAGACGTTCTTCAAGCTCTTTTTTGGTCGAAGCGGACAGGGCGACAATTTCAACAGATCCATCCCATGAAATTTCCTTTTTTTGCCTCTGATATTCTTCGATTACCACATGAAAATTACTTCCGCCAAATCCGAATGCACTGACACCCGACCGACGCGGATATTCTTTTTTCGAGAACCAGGGTCTGGCCTCAGTATTAAGGTAAAAGGGGCTTTGATGAATATTCAGTTTTGGATCAGGTTCATGGGCTTTCAAGGTGGGCGGCAATACTTTATTATAAAGGGAGAGTGCGGCCTTCATCAGACCTGCGGCGCCGGCGGCGGCCTTGGTATGGCCGATATTCGATTTCACAGAGCCCAGAGCGCACCATCTGCCGTTGTTGCCTGAATCTTTAAACAGTCGGTTCAGGGCCTGAAACTCAACCACATCACCGACCCTGGTGCCGGTGCCATGAGCCTCAACAAGCTCAACAGTGGCAGGGTCTATATCAGCTTCCTTAAAAGCCATTTGAAGGGCTTTTGTCTGTCCTTCGGCTCTGGGCGCATAAATGCTCTGTGATTTTCCGTCGCTGGAAGACCCAACGGCTTTGATAACGGCGTAGATTCTGTCACCCTGTTTTTCCGCATCTTCAAGTCTTTTAAGGACAAATATTCCGATACCTTCGCCAAGCACCGTACCGTCTGCATCTTTGGAAAAGGGCCTGACATCTCCTGTGGGTGAAAGAACCTGCGTTTTGGAAAAACACATGTGCATGAAGATATCATTGAGGGTATCCACTCCGCCGGTGACAACCATGTCGCTGCGTCCGGATGACAGTTCCATGACGGCTAGATGTACGGCGCTTAATGAGCTGGCACATGCAGCATCAACAACACAGTTAGTGCCGCCAAGATCAAGACGGTTGCAGATTCTCCCTGCCACAACATTTCCTAAGAGACCTGGAAACGAGTTTTCCTGCCATGATACATATGAATCGGATATTCTTTGAACAACTTCTTTTGTCTTTTCAGGGTTAATTCCTGAGTCTTCAAGTGCTCTCTGCCATATTGGATGTCCAAGCCTGGCACCCAGAGGGATAACAAGCTCCTGAGTTCCGGTTACCCCGAGTATCACACTGGTTCTGTCGTGATTATAGGTATTGCCGTCTTTGTAACCTGAATCTTCTATTGCTGTTTTAGCCGCCACAAGACCAAGGAGCTGGGAGGTATCAGTGGCTTCAAGTGAAGACGGAGGAATGCCGAATTCAGCAGGATCAAAGGAGACAGGGGAAAGAAAACCACCCCGTTTGCAGTAGATATGATCGGGCTTTTTTGGATCTATGTTAAAGTAATCTTCAGGGGACCAGTGTGATTCCGGTATATCGGTTATTGCATCCTCACCGTGAAAAAGTAGTCGCCAGTATTCTTTCAATCCCGAAGATTTCGGAAAGAAGCACCCCATACCGGTTATGGCAACCGGCACATTATGTATTATTTTTTTATCAGTCGATTTCATTGACTATCCATAATATATCGAAAATAGGTTATTGCTTAAATGTCGGTAGTTAGAAAACATAAGACATTATATCTATAATTCAAAAAAAAAATATTTGCAAGAGATTGGCAAAAAATAATGGTTGACATATTGATATATCAACCACATAATATCTGAAACTTGCATTATTTTTTTTTAAAACTTTAGCTTTTTAAAAAATATTACCGTTTCAGGTATAATTTAATTTTTATTGAAAATATTTAATCATACCTGAAGATCGTTTGAAATCGATTTGTTTCAAAGAACCACACTGTTACCTTTTTATAAAAAAATAGAAAACTTTTCAATTATTACAATGCTGTATTGATACATTTTCCTCAATGGCCACGCAACGATAAGCAGGAGCAGTGAACTATAGTGAAGCTCCCCGCCCTAAAGGGCGGGGCTTCCCGGTGAGGATTTTTTCTATTTCATGTAGCTCCCCTCGACCCCGCCTTTTAAGGCGGGGTCGAGGGGAGCAGACCGGTTAACTTTGCTCGACTTTAGGCATTTTGTCAATTACCATATAGAATAGTTGACATATTGATATAACAGGTTGTTAAGGAGCTGATTTGATAAAATTCTACACAAATAGGGAGCTTTCCGGCAGGTTGGATATTAATCTTGCCAGGTGGAAACGCTGGTCGCGTGAATTCCTTCCCCCCGATCCACTGGGCGGCATGCAATCCGGATATACCAGGCAATACAATCCTAACGAGGCTTTTAAGGTCAACCTTGGTGGTCATCTGGTGGCTGATCTGAAGTTTGCGATTCCAGAAGCAAAACAAATTCTTAAAGATCTGGATGACTGGCTTGCTGACAAAGGCTTCGATTTTGACATTCAAAGTAGGGCAAAATTTGATGAAGGTGTCGACAGACTGATCAACAGATACATAATATTTATCAGGCGTGAGAAACTTTTAGATACTAATTTCGAATTTATTTACACTGTTAGAGGAATTATTTCCAATAAACCGGTCAATTATAAAGGGTTCGAGATAATGGAAGAACGTTATGTGGAAACATTGGTCGGCTTAAGGAAGAACAAGACTGAAACCTTTGATATGGATATCATCAGAACGTTGTATATCTCCGACGTTCTGAATAATTTCGCAAATAAGCTGGGCCTGGATAGGGCTCACTATCAAGCCTTTAATCCTTAATCAGAAATCCACCTAATTAGTGCTTGACCGAAAACCCTGGTTTTCGTTCAGGCACTAATTAAGACAAACTCGTAAAAAGTCAAAATTGCGATGGCAAAGTAAAAAGCTCCAAATTCAAGGCGCGCGAATTTTGTCATGAGGCGTACTTAGCGTACGCCGCAATGACAACGAAATGAAGCGCAACGAAGAAGTTGGACTTTTTACGAAGCCATCAATTAAGCAATTCTAATATTTTTATAAGCGGCATTGGAGAAAATTTTCCAATATTGGAAGGGAATTCTACGCCCTGACTGCGAAGCCAGTTGACACGAGTTGCCACCGATGCTCCGCACAGAAGATTCATGGCAACGGCAACGGTTTTACGGTTTTCGAGTTTTTCAAGGAATGATCCCTTAATCCATTGGTTAAATGCACCGATTGCCGGACCGCACCATATTTGATAATCGATTTTTCTTGAAGGATCACCGGTATTGGCCCAGTTAGAAGATTGGCCGAGATAAGATCGAAAAACAAGTGCCATTTTGTGTTTTGGATCTTTCTCTGCCCGGTCGATCTGTATCGGGT
>JAZFVY010000509.1:0-5400 GCA_036447975.1 Desulfobacterales bacterium | reverse complement strand
ATGCCAGAAGATTTTTCGGTATCTAGGTAAAAGGATTCTATGGTTAAGATTCCCCTCCATCGTTTCCCCCAGAGTTTCGCTTATCTTGAAGTCTTGGTCCTGTAAATAGAACATTCAAGATAAATAGCTCAACGGTTCAATCGGTTAGAGGTTGTCAGAAAAATTCCCGAAAAAATGAGTATCATACCCATCAGATGATAAACCGCAAGCGCTTCTCCCAAAAAGATGAAAGCGAGGACGATACCGAACACCGGCATCAGATGCATGAAAATACCGGCCTTGTTCGCGCCGACAACTGCTACGGAACTGTTCCAGAAAACATATGCAACCACTGATGGAAAAAGGGCGACATAACCAATACTTGCAAGAACAGCGGGAGATAATTGAAAGGACGCGCCCGACCGGATTTCCCATATGTATATCGGGGATAAAAATATCAGTCCGATCAGCACCAAAATTGCCAGAAACGGTATCGGGTCAATATGTTTCGGCCGCTTTCTCAGAAGAACCGTGTAAAATGCCCAGCTGAGAGCAGCGGCAAGGGTCCAAAGGTCACCGCTGGAAAACCTTACGGTTAGAAGAATTTCCAGTTTCCCTTGTGTCACAATCCAGACAAGACCGATGAAGGAGAGGACAACTCCGATGCTCTGCCTGTAATTAATCCGGTCGTTGAACCCCATCCAGGAAACAAGGACAATAAATATCGGTGTAATGGAATTGATCAGAATCGCGTTGATGGCGGTGGTAGTGCGCAGTGCGTTATATATGAATGTATTGAAATTGGTTACGGAAAGTATGGCAAGGATTGTCAGGATTCCTAAATTTTTTCGAATTTCTCGTCGCTGGCGGATAACACCCCGGATGGCGAAAGGCATGAGGATAACCAGAGCCCCGGCCCATCGCCAGAACGCAAAGGCAACCGGTGGAACGATTTCATTGACCCCTCGCCCTAGGACAAAATTTCCAGACCAGAAGAGTGCTGCCAGTGTGAGGAGAAGATAAGCCATGCGGATTAGATGTGGTTTATATTCGTACGAGATACTCTGGCATCCGGTCGTTTTTGAATACAATTGTAGGAAAAACTATAAAGCATCTTTATTCTCATTTTACTATTCTTGTAAGCTTTTCTGTAATTATTTCAATATATAGCGTTGGTGAAAGGATGATCCATCATGAGTAAAGCCTATCAAAGAAATATCTGTAACGCTCCTTATTTGACCCGTGCTTAACCAATATGTGTCTTCTATTGGTTTTTCTTTTTGATGGAATTAATCTGTTCTTGGATCGCATCACGCTCGTCTTCAAGGTCGAGCAGCGTTATCATTACGGGTGGTTTTATGGAATGAGCGGGTAGTTGCAGATTGGCTTGCTTGATCTTATCTTCGAGCTTTCTCAGCCTGTCTTCAAGAATTTTCAGCGAATCCATGGCAACATTACCCTCATTTTAGCAGCTGTCCTGTGAACAGTCACATCCGCACCCGCACCCATCCTGAGCCTGGGTCGGTGTGTCGCTGATCCCAACCACTTCGATTTCAAAGGTCAATGTTTCCCCGGCCAAGGGGTGGTTCATATCCACGGTCACTTTTTCATCATCCAAATGAACAATTCGGGCTGGAATCTGCTTTCCTTCCTGGCCATACAAGCTGACCGTCATACCAACCTGGGGATTCATTTCGGAAGGAACATCGGCCCTGGGAAAGTTTTGTCTGAGGTTTTCATTTCTTTGCCCGTAAGCCTCTTCCGGTTCGAGGGTGAAAGTTTTGTTTTCGTTTAAGGACATTCCCATCAGTTCATTTTCAAATCCGCTTATCAAGTGCCCCTCACCCATTTTTGCCTCCAGAGGTTGGCGCCCTTGGCTACTATCGAATACATCACCATTTTTCAGTGTTCCCTTGTAATCAACGCTTACAAACATACCATTCTCAACTTTTTCACAATGGACTCCTTTGATCTAAATTTTTAATGCTACAAACCTAAGTACCAAAATGCCCAAGTCAAGTCAGCCTCTTTAGAAAACAGAAACAAACCGTTTTAAGGAGATTTAAAATGTAAAGGGGGTCTTGTTATAGGAACATCGTGACGTAATAGATAAATTCTTTAAAATATCCGTCAAATAAGGCCTTAAAAAGGTATTTTGTTGTTCTCCAACACACTTTTAAGAGAAAGAAACTTGGCTTTCGGATAAAGGGGCGCAAGGTTGCGTATTCGCGTGGCTCGACTCCAATTACCGGCGATGTTGAGGCCATAAAATGGATTTGATAATCTGTATGCCTGAATAAAAGGAGTCCGGATGAAACGATTATCGTTTTCAGCCTTATGAATATTCAGATAGCCATCCAAAATATGAAAATATCATCCACCTGAAAAACCTTTGATATGTCTGACTTATGGATAAACTAAGTTTCTCACAATAGCTTTTGTAAGCAAACTTCCATTGCAATGGATTTCAAGGATAATTATCCTATGCCTGAATCCCGGCTATGCTGAAACAGTCAACAATACCATATGCATGTTTCTCCATCCCAAGCCTGTAATATGCGGCTATTAGTGTTTAGTTTTAGACATCCCCAATTTTTGCAGACTATCAAAGAAAGTCTCTTTTTTATCACAATACACCTCAATAATTGCAAATGAACATGTGCGTCTTGCACAGACATACACCCAAAAAAGCTTTTCAATATAATCATTAACGACCACATACCCCCCCCTCTAATTCTTTATCATTAAAGGGTTTATGTGCACCTTAGCAAACTGGCATGAAATTTGATTCTTTAGACAGTTAACTGTCAAACAGATTCACCCCATTTTTTTTCTGACCCCTTTCTCTCTGAGTCAATCTTCCATCTGAATGGTCTTGCCGCCGGTCTTTGTGATGTAGATATGCGAGAATTACGCATCTTCGGTGGCGCCGTGCCAATGTTTTTCAGCCTTCGGAAACAGGATTACATCGCCGACTGTTACCGTCCTCTGTTCATGTTCCGTTGCAACGATCCCTGTTCCTGCCGTAACAATCAAAATCTGATCGCTCTCATGGACATGGAATTTGTTTCTGACACCTCTCCCAAAGTTGACAATGCTCATGTTATAGTCGCCTCCCTCGGGGATCAACGGCTGGGCAGAGACATCCTTTCCGGTAAAGAGTGGGCTTATCCGGGGATTCTTTGGAACATCCTTCATGCTGACGATATGCATGTTAACCTCCTTTGTCTGATTTCATTCAAGACCCCGAAGGGCGGCCAAGACACTGCAAGGATATTGTCAGACAGATATTTTTTTATGTGGATGTTCCCCAAACCTGCTCGAGGTTGTTCAATACCTCGGATTCACCCACATCCGACCATCTCTCATAAGCATCGGCAACCGCATATCGTTGACCGCTGCGTGTGTTAGGGCAAAATACAGCATCCACTTTCATTATAATGGCATTCAACGATTCTTTATGTGCAGTAGGAACGGCTACGATGATATGGTCCGCCCCTGCCTTTTTCAAGGCTTCGATGGCGACAAGCATCGTGAATCCGGAAGCAAGTCCGTCGTCTACAAGGAGCGTATGGTGTTCGGTTAGAACCGGAAACGGACGGTTTTTCCGAAGCTTTGCCATGCGTCGATTGACTTTAGCGGTGGTTTTTTCAATGCTTGTTTGAATTTCTGCCTCCGAAAGCCCGATCCGAGCCGTTAAAGGCTTGTTAAGTCGGACAGTTCCGTCGAAAGCCACCGCCCCATAGCCGGCTTCGGTATTCCAAGGAAGTGTAATTTTACTAACCACAGCCACATCGAACGGTATATTAAGTGTTTTGGCAACAACAACACCGACTGGCACACCACCGGCCGGAATTCCCAGAACCATCTGCACGTCTTGTTTGTAAGTATTGACCATACGGGCCAGCACATCCCCTGCATGGACTCGATCCCGAAACACCCGTGTCTGTTCTCGGTATTGTTTCAAATCATAAATGCCGTGCGGTGGTTTTTGAAGCATAATTTTTCTCCAAGGTCGCCCGGGATTTGTTACTTGCGCGCTGACAAGATTTTTTATCATAGATTCTGATTTGTTGTAAACAACATCAGTCTATTTATTAATTAAATATCGAAAAACTTGCCTTAACCACATAGAATCTATTGACAATTTTCAAGCCTTTCCTTATGGTGCCAGTTTAATTGATAATTATTTCCAGAGGTTGATATGAATAAACGGGGTGTCATAAAAGCTCTAAAAGAAGAAAAAGGACTTACACAATTCGAAGCAACAGCTGTGGTTGATATGTTTTTTGATGAAATGTCCAATGCACTTGCAAAAGGTGAAAGAGTCGAAATTAGAGGATTGTGCTCATTTTATGTAAAAAAATACAACGCATATTCCGGCAGAAATCCAAAAACCCGTGAAAAGGTTAAAATAGCTCCGAAGAAGCTTCCGTTTTTCAAGTGCGGCAAGAAATTAAAGGAACGGGTTGACTATGCTTAACTCCTAAAAACAACTACTACAGATTCCGTAACAAAAGTGGATGAAAAGGACAGCTATGAAACCTGCGCTAATCATAGTAGATATGCTTAAAGATACTATTGACAAGCATCCGGATGCCTTTATATCAAAAGAAGCCTTGAAATTTGTGCCTACTATAAACCTCCTTTCTTCTATGTTCAGAGAAAAAGGCTTTCCAGTAATATTTTCTTGTGACTCATTTTTAGAAGATGATTTTATCTTTCAAGGGAAAATGAAACCCCATTCTATTAAGGGCACCGAAGGGGCAAAAGTAATTGATCAATTAAATAGAGAAGCAAGCGATATGGTTTCAGAGAAACGCAGATTCAGTGCCTTTTTTAAAACTGATGTGGATCAAATATTACAAAATTTTGGCTGTGATACGATCGTGGTAGTTGGAATTTCAACACATATTTGTGTTTTGACAACGGTAATAGATGCAGTAGCATTAGATTTTAATGCAATACTACTCAAAGATTGTTGCGCAGCACACACACCCGATATACATAATGGTGTAATACAAATTTATGAAAAGACCCCTATATATCCATTAATAAAGATAATGTCATCTGAAGAGTTCATTAATGAACACATTAAATCCTAAATTCAAATATGAAGGAAAACACTCATCAATAAACGATCGGCACTTTGAAAAAGGAGAAAAACAGAAATGAAAAATTTAAAAAAGGATCTTCAAACCCTAGCCTTATTCGGCCTTTCCATATTCCAGGATACGATACGAATTTGAAAGATTGTCATGTAAATGATATGTAAGTAATGCACTAAAGTATTATTCAATTCGGACATCGCTTACGCTTAACATGCTAAATATGGTGCATGTATTAAGGAAAGGAGGAACTTTGTTATCTTCAACTGAATTAAAAAAACAAATTCAGGCCATGGGGGCAGACTTGGTAGGT
>JAZFVY010000508.1:0-2286 GCA_036447975.1 Desulfobacterales bacterium | reverse complement strand
GCAGGAATCAAATATATTAAAAAATCATTTAAAAGGACAAAATTAATCAAGATCGAAATTGTGCAGATGACAGGTAAAAGAGGAATACGAAAAAACAGGCAAATACAAGGAAAACAGCACTAACATGAAGTTTTGAGAATCGGAGTTTTCGGTTACAAGAGAAATCTTTCGGAGATTTTTTAAAGCAGGGTCAATAGCTTTTGGAATGAGATTAAAATAAGATTCTCAAGTTTCGCACCCCTGAAATGGCGTTAAGCCTCTTAAAGAATCGGATAGAGCGTCTAAATAGTGCTGAAAATCTTCATTAATTTTGAAAAGATCAAAAATAGTTGAGAAGGAGACGAGAAAAAGTCCTCGGAAGAAATCCCAGAGCCTATGGGCATAAGTTGTAACTGCAGTCTCGTCTGCTATATGATCAAACAATTCTCCCAATGTTGAGTAGTTTTCAAATTTATTTAAATAATTTAAAAGGTTATATCTTAAGAAACTGGCCGTGGTGGCAAATACTTGCGCATTAAAGTCGTTACTTTGGTCTTTACCGAGTTCAAGTTGCTGTTTGCATTCCTTGAAGCATACTTCTACCGGCCAGCGTTTGATATATATTTTTATGATCGTAGAAGCATGCAGACTGGTATTGGTGCTGAGAAAAGCGGCCCATTTTGATTCTTTTTTCTTTTTCTTGCCCTTGATGCTATCTACTTCAGGTTCACGATACCCTTTAGAAAATAAGATCACAGCTTCTCGATCAGATTTAGGCAGTTTTACTGTAACCCGTTTTAGTAGCAACCCTGTTCTTTGATCTCTTTTAAGTCTATGCTTAACTTTTAGATAGAGCTCTGACAGCTTATATTTTTGGCCTTTATATTCGTATTGAACATTGCTGTCTTTAAGTCGGCAAATAACGTGAATACTTTCTTTGATATTGCAAATTCCATTGATGAAGTCAGGCCAGGCATACCAGCTATCAAACAGGACATAGCCGGGCACAATGCCGCAATTTACAGCGCTTTGGGTCATCATTAACGCCAGCTCCAGTTTTGTATAATGTTTGGCTTCAAAGCTTCTTTGGCCACTGCTTTTTCTGGGATCGCCGATGTTTTCTTCAGAGCTTTTTTTGTTCCGCTTTTGCCCAAAACGATATGCAAAATCAAGTGGGTAAAAACCATGCGCAGTGAAAAGTCCCAGGGTTACAATGCAAAAACCCAATACTGAACGACTAAGATTATGGTCGTAAATGTAGGAAACATTTTCAATCTTCTTGCCCAACTTGGCAAGAATTGTATCATCGATCACAAAATAGCGCTCTTTTTGTGGAGTATTATCAAGCTCAATCGCCTTGAAAATCTGGCTATTAATCTTGTACATAAAAGACCGCCATCGATACGCAGCATTATGTTTGAATCGATAGAGGGTATCCTTTCTTGCTTTAGACCAATGTTGCCAATGCTTTTTACAAAAACTGTTAACGGTTTTTACTTTCAGCAATGGCAATATCATTAATATAAACAGAACATGTGACGCGTGATAGCCGTCTTTTTTGATAATATTTGTTTTGCATAACCACGTTTTAAACTTTAGTGAAGAAAAAGTTCTGTCGATTTTTGATTCAAGATTATTTTGGCCGTTTCTCAGATAATTTTCAATTTCTCCTTTGAACTTTTCGCAGTTTGTGATACTCATTGTTAAATGGCTCCTTTTGTAGTTATATATTGTTAATACAGATAATTATATATAACACAAATTGGAGCCATTTACTACTATAAAGTAGAAGTAAATGAAGTAATTATATGTCGCAAACCCATATTAGGGGGTGCGAAACTTGAGAATTTATATAAAGAACCTAATTTATTGCTTTTGTTAAGCGACATGTAGGTTGTTTACAACTCTTTCATCAGTGAAATATAAATTATAAAAAAACACTCAATTTTGTTTACCCTGCGGGAAAGCCGATGATACCCCATCTTCTGCGTTGCCAAGGGCTCGCAGTAAATTACCACGGCTTCGCCCTTGGACGCCTTGAATATGGGGCACCCTCGACTTTCGCTCAATTAGGGTAATATATAGTTTAAAAAAGGAAATTCTGGTTTCCGGGACGCCCTAATATTATAACATTCGTTGATAGTATGATAGGAAACTTATAATTTTAGGGTGTCCCGCAACCCGCAACCTAAACGATATGATTGGCAAATTAATCTCGATTTCACATTTACGGACAATTTCCCGACAGGCAACTTACGATATACAAAATAATAATTACTAAATCTACAGTTAATGCTAATGGAACCA
>JAZFVY010000507.1:0-3714 GCA_036447975.1 Desulfobacterales bacterium | reverse complement strand
GTCAGTGCGGCCATCTTTTTACCGGTTTGATCGATATAATTATTCAGGGAGTTATCCTGGAGAGTACCGTAGTCCGAGGAGAATTGATGAGGTGAATGTTTTTTGTCTATCTGAATTTCCTGGGATTCCGATACCAGCATCAGTTGTGATTCACCGGTAACCGGGTTGACAGCACATCCAGTTAGAAAGCCTGCCGCTGATATTGACGAAAGCCTTAAAAACTCCCGGCGGGTTATTCCATATCCTGTAAGGATTTGTAACGGTTTGTTTTGCATGGATGTCTCCTTTTATAAAAAATTCATAAAAAATTAAAGTAAAAGTGTCAACTAATAAGATATGAGCATATTAGTACAATTTAAACAATTACACGATTACATGCAAAATTATTTTGAAAAGATAATGATAAAAATTGCAATTCAAAATAGGTTCTTCTCCAAGTTAGTTGGAGAAGAACCACACCGACTCACTTGAGGATTATTCACTTGACTTGCCTTAATTAGCTAAAACTAATCGGGAGATGATTCCCAAAATATAACTTGACAAAGTAATTAAGCTGAACTAAAAATTCCAAAAATTAATTAGCAAAATTAAAATTCTCGCACAACGGCGTGCGGGAATTCTATTTAAAAATAGACAAAGGCGTCTTTTACCCCTCTGGGTATAGGCGCTTTTTTATTTTTACAATTTCAATATTTAAGGAGGTTTTAACATGAGGTTTTCAAAGAGTAACGATGTACTTGGAACCACTAATCGAGGTAATGCAGCTGAATCAAGCCTTTGTACACTTTGTAGGGCAGATTGCAAGGGTAAATGTGAAACTTGGCTTTCTAGTATTGTTGGTCGCAAATTGCTCTATCCAAGAAGTTTCGGTATGGTAACTGCAGGGGCCAACAATACAACCCATGTAGGAGTTTCTTACAACTCACTTCGAATTCAGGGATATGCTTATGGTTCTCACGGTCTCGGTAAAGGTATGAGCAATGATCCTGATGACTGTATCTTTCCCAATGTAAACCTTGAAACTGAGTTCGGTAATACCATGAAGACCAAAGCCCGCATACCTCTTATGACAGGTGCGCTCGGGTCAACTTTTATCGCTGAAAAATACTGGGATTCTTTTGCCATCGGGGGAGCCTTGATTGGCATACCGGTTGTTATCGGTGAAAATGTTGTTGGGGTTGATCGCAAGTCAGAAATTGGCAAGGGTAAAGCAAGAAAGGGTAAAATCAAAGGCTCTCCCGAACTTGAACGTCGAATCAATATTTATCTTCGTTATTATGATGGCTATGGCGCAATAATTGTCCAGCTCAATGTTGAAGATACGCGTAACGGCGTTGCAGAATTCGTTGCTGAAAAGTATGGAAACAAATGTATTATTGAACTGAAATGGGGACAGGGAGCCAAGGATATTGGGGGTGAAATACAGGTGACCAGCCTTGATTACGCTCTTTTTCTTGAGGAGAGAGGCTATATTGTCGACCCAGATCCAACAAAGCCTCAAGTTCAGCAAGCATTCAAACAAGGTGCCATCAAGTCTTTTGCCCGACACAGTCGATTGGGCGGTACAAATCTGGATGCAGTCGAACAGGTACGCGACGATTTTATGAGCAGTGTTAAATACCTTCGCAGCATTGGCTTTGAGAGAATTACATTAAAGACCGGATCTTATGGCATGGAAGAACTGGCAATGGCAATAAAATTTGCATCAGATGCAAAATGCGATCTGCTTACTATGGACGGTTCAGGCGGCGGTACCGGAATGAGCCCCTGGAATATGATGCAGAGCTGGGGAGTCCCATCCATCTTTCTCCATTCAAAGGCCTATGAATATGCAAGTATACTGGCGGCAAAGGGAGAAAATGTGGTTGATATGTCTTTTGCCGGCGGGTTCGCGCTTGAAGACAGTATCTTCAAGGGGTTGGCGCTGGGTGCTCCCTATACAAAACTCATTTGTATGGGTAGAGCAATCATGGTTCCTGGTTTCTTGGGTGCAAATATAGAAGGTGCCATTAACCCGGAAAGGAAAGAGAAAGTATTCGGTAATTGGGATAACCTGCCAAAAACGGTAGCTGACATTGGTACCAAGCCTGTAGAAATCTTTGCCTCATATTTTGACCTCCAGAAAAAAGTGGGCAAAAAAGAGATGAATAATATTCCTTACGGTGCAATAGCCTTCTATACGCTGGCTGACAAACTGGCTGGCGGATTGCAGCAGTTGATGGCCGGCGCAAGGAAATTTTCGCTTGATAAGATCTCCCGCTTCGACCTTTTCTCCGGCAATAGAGAGACTGCAAAAGAAACAGGGATACCGCATGTATCAGATGTTAATGACGAAAGTGCCAAGAAAATTCTAGATTCATAACATTATGGATTTTTATCTGACCAAATAAGGCTTTCCGGAGATATCCTTCCGGGAAGCCTTTTTAACTTATTTTTCCCTACATGATGGGAATCATGCCAAATGATACTTGCAATCCCATGTTGTGTGATTTAAACTCTGAAAATTATTTATTGAGAGCCCCTTTTTAAGGTTGACCTTGAGCGGTTCACATAAGGGGGTTAGTGTAGATGCCTGCAAATGTGAAGCTCCCCGGACTAAAGGGTGGGCGTAGTGAGTCATGATATTATAAAAATCTGTATATTGTTTGCGTTCAATTAGGATATGATTAACAAATCGATACGTCTTATGATCTAATAAGGAGTTATTTATGGGAGGATTTTTTGGAATTGTTTCTAAAGAGAGTTGTGTTAACGATCTGTTTTACGGGACAGATTATCATTCTCATTTGGGGACAAAGCGAGGGGGGCTTGCTACATTAGATTATAAAGGATTCACGCGATCCATTCATAATATTGAGAACAATTATTTCAGGTCCAAATTTGAAACAGATCTTCCTGAATTTTCCGGCAACAAGGGTATTGGAATTATCAGCGACTTAGATGCTCAACCGTTGATCATTGGATCTCACCTGGGAAGATTTGGTATCGTTACAGTCGGCAAAATAAACAATTTGGCAGAGCTTGCAGATAAAGCTCTTAAAAGAAAAATGCATTTTTCGGAAACAAGTAGTGGAGACTTAAACCCCACGGAGATAGTCGCAACATTAATCTGCAATGCAGGATCTTATGAAGAAGGCATAGAGAGTGCCCAGGAAGAGATTGAAGGTTCGTGCTCCATACTTCTGCTTACAGAAGATGGGATTTATGCCGCCCGGGATAAATTAGGCAGGACCCCTATTACTATCGGCAAGAAAGATGGCGCTTTTGCAGCTTCTTCAGAAACATGTGCATTCCCCAATGTTGGTTTTGAAATTGATAAATATCTTGAACCGGGTGAAATTGTTTTTATGACAGCTGACGGATATGAGCAGAGAAAGAAGCCAGGGGAAAAGATGCAGATTTGTGCTTTCCTATGGGTTTACTATGGTTTTCCTGCCTCAAGTTACGAGGGGATTAATGTAGAATTTGTACGATACAGGTGCGGCTCAGCTCTTGGCAGGGAAGATGATGTTGAGATAGATCATGTTGCAGGAATCCCGGATTCTGGAACCGGTCATGCAATTGGTTACGCCAATGAGAGAAATATTCCATATATAAGGCCTTTTACTAAATATACACCCACATGGCCGAGGAGCTTTATGCCTCAAGATCAGAGCGTAAGAGATCTTGTTGCAAAAATGAAACTTATTCCTATCAGAGAGCTGATTGAAGGGA
>JAZFVY010000506.1:0-2351 GCA_036447975.1 Desulfobacterales bacterium | reverse complement strand
AGCAAGTTTTGGGTTGATGATTTCAACCTGAAATCGTAACCATTTTTGAATGGCCTGAATTGAAGGTTTCAAGGCATTATAAATTCTTCATGAGAAATTTGGGCTAAAACCTGAACTCAGGTCTCTAAAGACCCTCCTCAAGTAAAGCCCGCACCTGCAATGCATGTGTAACAATGATCCGCTGTAGCGATATGCATGCCCGGCTCCGGAGGACCCGGCATCTCGGAAACATGGATTTTGCGTCCTCCCATAAAAAGACCTCTGGCCAGATTAAAGTCACAATCGTAAAGGTACCCGTCCCAGGAAACAGAGACAAGTGTTCGGCACATAACGCCGTCTACGGAGCAAGGGTTGTAACTGGAATAGAGTTTTTCCATATATTTGTGAAAGTTACCTGATTTTTCGAGCCACTGACGAAATCTTCCCAGAGGGACATTGGCAAAATTAAAAAGATTGTTGAAAACGATGCCCCATTTTTTCTTCAAAACCTGACGGAATCTCTTTTCCATCTCGACCTGCGAAGGAGGAAGAAATGCCCCTGTGGGGTTGGACACCAGGTTGAGTTCCAGGCCTGACCCATTGTGTCCATAGCCCAGAGCATTCAACTTTTTCAAAGCATCAATGCTGATTTGGAAGCTCTTATCTCCTCTTTGCGAATCGGTCTGAAGCTCATTTAATGAAGGAAAAGAAGCCACGATTACCACGCGCAAAGATTTCAACAGCTCAATCAAGTGATACCTTTTTCCGTCATTTAAGGCGGACAGATTCGAGCGCAGCATAATCCTTGGCGCCAGAGAAGTCATTTCCTCAATCAGCTTGCCAATGTTCGGGTTCAGTTCGGGTGCGCCCCCGGTTATGTCTATGGTTTCAAATTGGCTCCGCCGAGCATAAGATATTACCTCGCTTACTATTCCTGCTTCCATGTTTTCCTTACGGCCGGGACCGGCATCCATGTGGCAATGCCGGCATACCTGGTTGCAGAGAAAACCGACGTTAATTTGCAACGTATGGGTTTTATCCCGGTTTAATTTTAGACTGTTACGTGAGAGGATCAGGCTAAAAGGCGCTACAGGCGTAGATTCATCCGATGATACTGTCGCCTTTGCATGTGATGTTTGCCTGGTAGACATTATATTACTCCGCATGCATCTCTTTTACATCGATAATTTTTCAGCAATATTACGCATCTGAACGCCATGAACTAGAGAGGCGCCACCGCGTATTGCAGTTACTATATGGACCGCTTCTGTCATCTCAGCCAGGTTAGAGCCCTTTTCAAGGCATGCCTGTGTATAGGCATCAATACAGTACGGGCACTGTACGGTATGTGCAACAGCAAGGGCAATAAGCGATTTTTCTCTTTCCGTAAGTTCGCCTTCGGCAAACACGGCACCATAATAATCAAAAAATTTTTTAGCTAGTTCCGGCGCATCCTTTCCAATCTCTTCAAATTTCGGCAAGTCTTCCGGTTTGTAGTATGCTTCCATTTCATGTATCTCCATTCCAAAGAATATATTTTTCTTTACTTTGCACAGATATCATCGCCGCAAGCTCTCCCCCTTAGATGAAAAAAGAACTTAAGACTTTTCTTAATCTTGTCGGAGAATATCTTGGGGGAGAAAAATGTCCCGGCAACCTTTTTGTTGATTTCACCGATTGTAGGATATGGATGCACTGCGGAAGCAAGTGTAGAAAGCCTTACTTTGCCGTTTAACACAGCCACCCATTCATTGATCAAATCCCCTGCATGGGGCCCTACAATCTGAACTCCGATGGGTTTTTCTTTCTCATCCAGAATCATTTTAATCTTACCGACTATTTCCCCTTCTGCCAGGCTTCTGTCGTTATCCTTGAATGCTTCTGTCCAGACAGAATAGTAGATTCCTGTCGCTTTTGCCGCTTTTTCGTTCATTCCAATGCTTGCAAGCTCGGGGTCGGAGTAGGTGCACCACGGCAATAAGGTATAATCGGTTTTACGGGGGAGATGAAAAATCGCATTACTGATCACAATACCCCCCTCGTAACCGGCTGCGTGAGTAAACTGGAAACCACCGTTGACATCCCCGGCAGCATAAATATGTTTGTGGTTCGTTCGCAACCTTTTATCTACACTGATGCCTCTTTTGTCAAATTTGACGCCGATGTTCTCAAGCCCCAGCCCACCGGTGTTGGCGGATCTTCCCATTGCAACAAGGATTGTTTCTGCTTTTAGACTAATAGTCTTTCCCTCATTATCTTTTATGATCACCTCTTTCTCGCTGCCCAGGTCTTTTGTGGCCTCAATAGAAGCATTTAAGTAGAATACAACGCCTTCCGAACCCATAACATTCATGACTTCATCAGCCATGTCC
>JAZFVY010000505.1:0-6432 GCA_036447975.1 Desulfobacterales bacterium | reverse complement strand
CCGGCATTTTCATATTGATGTCTGACCTGTACGCCGGTACCGGTTTGACCATCACCAAAGTCCCAGGTATATGAAGATATTATACCGTCTGGATCTCTGGATAAAGCGCCGTTGAAAGTAACAACTTGATTCACCCCAACCAGGCGATCCTTCATTTTTCGTCTTAATACTCCATTCGAGTCCGCCTTTGCAATAGGAGATTCATTAATTGTAATCTGTTTCTGTCTGGAGGTCTTGTTACAATCTGTTTCGGTATCCGTAACGACGGTCAATTTGATAATGCGGTTTCCGGATTTGGCGAAAGCATGTTCTATGGTCTCTCCCTTACCATGAGTCCCATCTCCAAAGTCCCATTTATACTCAATGATCTGAGCTGTGCCGCCTGTGGATTGTTTAGCGTCAAAGTGTACGGGTTTTCTTATTTCCGCAATTATCGGGCACGTGAATTCCGCAACCGGCGCCTCAAAAACCGCAACAGTCATTTCATCGGTGTCGGTATTATTACAGTTGCCGATAAGGTCTCCGGTAATGGTCAGATTTGTCCGATAAGTACCGGCCCGGGTGTAAGTATGGGTCGGGGTCGGACCGCCTCCCTGGGTTCCGTCGCCAAAGTCCCACCTGAAGATGTTTACTAAACCATCTACATCTCTCGAACCGGTGCCATTAAATTGAACAGGTGTTCCCGCGCAGGTTGTTTGATCCGGTCCGGCATCGGCCACGGGAGATTCGGCAACCGTAATTACAATTTGATCGGTGCTTGTGCTGCCCTCCTTCAATCCCGAATCATCCATGACTGTGAGCGTAACCATATAGACTCCGCCTGTTGCATAGGCTTTAACAGGATTAACACCTTCAGCGGTTGAGCCGTCACCTAAATCCCACTTGTATTTCATCAGTCCACCCTCCGGATCGGTGGAACCACTTCCGTCAAAAATGACAGGTTTTCCCGCGCAAACCGTCTTATTTTTACCGGCCACAGCAATCGGGGCCTCGTTGATCTTGACAGCAATTGAGGAATTTGATCGGGAATTTTTAAGACCGGTTCCGTCATCAACAGTCAGAATAACCGGATATTTACCTCCCTTGGCATAGGTGTGAGAAACCTTCTCTCCTTTCTGGATCGGTGTGCCGTCACCAAAGTCCCATATGTAAGTTAACGGATCGCCATCTGCGTCAGTTGAGGCTGATCCGTCCAGCAAAACCCTTCTTTTAGCGGTGAGGATGTCCTTACCGCAATTTGCATCTGGCCTGTGATTGACCTTGATAGAAATTTTATTCTGAGCCGTAGAGTTTCCAATATGATGATTGTCAACAACCGTCAGGGTTGCAGTATAGACACCGGGAGTTGAAAAGGAGCGCCGGACTTCTGCGGAATTACTTGAAGCCTTTCCATCACTGAAATCCCAATGAAAAGAGGTAACCTTTCCATCCGGATCATATGATCGGCTCCCATCAAAATGAATTTTCTTGTTAGGTGCGACAACAAGATCCGATCCGGCAATCGCCACGGGGGTTTGGTTGATAACGATGGATGCTTCATCGAACCCCACGGCATCTTCGTGCCCAGAATTGTCCCGAACAGTTAATAAGGCGTTGTATGTGCCTGGTTTAACATAGTTGTGGGATACCTTGCTTCCAGTTTGGATTGTACCGTCGCCGAAATCCCATATGTATTCGGTGATCTTCCCGTCCGGATCAATGGATGCGGAACCGTCAAAAATAAACATTTGTTCCGGTGCGCCAACGCGGTCTTGTCCTGCGTCCGCTATGGGAAAGTGGTTAACCGTAACTGTCATTTCATCGAATGCGCTGTTTGTGGATGTCTCTGAATCGTCGGTCACAGTCAGACGGGCGGTATAGGTGCCGGGACTTTGATAAACATGAATAGATGAAGACCCGGTTGCTGACTCACCGTCCCCGAAATCCCAAGAATATTTTTCGATTACACCATCTTGGTCAATAGAGCCGGTTGCATTGAACTGCACCTCTCCGGTTGTACCCAATTGGTCAGAGCCCGCATTGGCAATCGGTGGGCTGTTAATTATTACAAGAGCCTTATCCTGATTCGTGGCTGATGAGGACCCGGAATTGTCCATTACGGTCAAGGTAGCCTCATATTTTCCGGGACGCTCATAGGTATGGGAAACCATCTTGGCCTGGTCTGTCACTATTTGTTGTGTACCGTCGCCGAAATCCCACCTGAATTCGATAATCCTTCCATCCCGGTCCAAAGATTTGGAAGTGTCAAAATCAATCTCTTCTCCAGCGGAATCCTTATGATCTCTGCCTGCATCCGCAACTGGTGGATCATTGACGAAAACCTGCAGAGTATCCGTAGCAGTACTGTTTTTAACGCCAGCATCGTCGGTAACCTTCAGTTTCACCTTGTAAATACCCGGCTTTTTATAGGCATGGGTTACATCGACACCGCTTTTTCGGATCCATTCGCCCAGATTCCATTCATAGGCAATGATTTCACCGTCGCTGTCACTGCTGCCGGCACCGCTGAAAACCATCGGTTCGTCTACTGAGGCGATTCGATCTTTACCGATATCTGCCGTTGGAGCGGCATTGATCCAAACCTTGCACTGGTCCATTGCAAAATTGCAGGGGGTGCCGGAGTTATCTTTCACGCGCAAGGTTGCTGTGTAAAGGTCAGGTTTTTTGAAAACATGGGTGACATTTGAGCCCCGGGCTTTATATCCGTCTCCAAAACTCCAATCATAGCGAACCACTTTCCCGTCTTGATCCATCGATCCAGAACCGTCAAAGTTCAGTTTTTCTCCCGGAGCAGCAACCAGATCCGAACCGGCGTTAGCCGTCGGTGGATAATTAACCGTCACTGCAAACCGTTCAATCAAACTGTTAAAAATCTGGCCGGAATCATCTTTAATAATTACGCTAGCCAGATACTGACCCGGTGATTCATAGCGGTGGGTGACCTGCGTGCCCTGCCCAGTAGTTCCGTCGCCAAAATCCCAGAAAAATGACAGAACGTCTCCCTCCCGGTCAACCGTACGGGAACCATCAATAATAAATGAATTGCAGTCTTCAAGCTGCCTGAGATCAATTCGAGGATCAGGGCGTAAGTTCGGTTCCTGGAGATAGATGGTAAGCTGAATGGGGAGCAGGTTGCCCTGATTGTCGGCCACGTACAAGGTTGCGTCGTTGGGCATTTCCCTTCCCCCTTCAAACCGGATTGCACATATACGGCCGACTTCATTTTCTTCGAGTCGAACATTTCCTTTGGCCCATTCGTCCTGGCCGGAAGAGGGGATCTTGATATTTGTTCGGAAAACCGTGTCCACTCCGATTTTTGCACTGGACAGATCAAAATTGTGCACGGTGATTTCATGAACCTCTTTTGGCACAAAAAAGCGCATTTCCGAAAATACACCGGTACGCGGCAAACGGATGGTTGGTGCATGGGTAAATATCTCCACCTCAGGAGGAATATTATTGCTGAGGGGATCACGGGTTGCGGTCACCAGAAAAGTATTGCCGTCGTTTCCGTTTTTACCCTCGACCACCAGTTTGAAATATCGAAATTTACCGATCTTTTCACCGTCTTCAGGATTAACAACGGCAAATGTATGCCATTTATCGTCGAGTAAAGGATCCTCTCCAAATTCCTCGTCAGCAATGAGAATACCGGAAAGTAAATCCGGTTCAGCCGGCGTAGGTTTTTTTATCCCCGGTGTTGAGTATGCGCCTTTCCCTCCGAACAATCGGAAGCGGGTACGGGTATCCCATTTCCACTTGAATTGTTCGTCCCACTTACCCCCGCAATCCGCATCGAAAATACGAACATACAACTTATCGCTCATATCTTCAGGCGTCCGGATAAAAATAACCTGTAAAAAGTCATCATCACCTTCAACCGTCCCTGCATCTGTGCCATAGGTAATCAGGAATGCAAGTTCCCGTTCAATTGCCAGGGACGAAACAGCCCCTAAACAAATTATATGAACCAGAGCTATTAACAGAACACGATTGAAAATTCTCAAAAATGTTTGTTTCACTTTATAATCCTTCCCATATCCTGTTATCAGTTAAAATTATATTCCTTGCTATTGCCCAAATAATCCGACAAAGTTACATTTTTTAGATTTTTCATACCTTTAACACCCCCTGGGACAGGAAAAATTCCGACATAACTTCCTTTTGGATCTGAAAGTATCATGTGGCCTGTGTGGCTATATTTTCCGATTTGGACCGAAAAAGGCGCGATCTTAACGAATCCTGTTGCATCTTTAGCCCACACCTGTAATCTTGCTTGTCTCTCCCCTTTCTCCTTTAGTAAAGACAACTCGTATTTTATGAATTCGGGAGCATCCGAATCGAATAAGACTTCTTTTTCAATCTTGTAAACATTCCCAGCCGGATCACGGGCTACAAATTGAAGACTGTTTGCACCCGGTCTCAGTTCTATCTCCTCGCTGAATTGACCATCTTTGAGATGAACGGTTCGTTCATTCAGGGCAAGACTTATCGCCCCTTCAACCTTTCCCGCCACCGGTATTCTCTTTTGCCTTGTGGCGGGAGGTATTTCTTCATCAAAATGTATGATTGGAGGTTCATCATCAATTTCAACAGTAAAGCGTTTCTGTCTCACCTTGCCGGAACGTGAGACAACTTTAATGCTGAACTTTTGTCGCATTTCTGTTATCTGTATATTAATCCGAAACCGGCCCTCACTGTCTGAAGTGGTTTTTGCCGGGAGAGAATCATTATCCGGTCTAACGGTGACTGAACTATGAGGCTCTGTATTTCCAGCCAGGGCAAAAGCTCGCTGTCCCACAATGAAATGGTTGGGTTTGACATGGTAGAGTGAAGGATCAAAAACCAAATCGATTTTGCTGGTCGGGAAAAAGCTTACACTCCGTTTGAGTTCGGTTACGTTTCCAGCCGGATCAGAGGCTTTTACAATAATTATGTTATTTCCTTCCGACAGTGTCTGCCGAAATCGGAAATCACCGCCGCCGGCGATTTCCACCGGTTGATCCTGTATTGTAAGTAAAGCGCCGTCTTCAATGACCCCTATTATTTCCACAATATTTTTCGAAAGGACTTCACCTTCGTTCGGAGATTGAACTACAAGGAACGGTGGATTATCATCGTCCATGACTCGAACCAGCCTGACATCGCTGGGTTGTCCAGGCAACCGGTTCGAAGAAACAGCCCTTACCCGCCAATAGAAAGTTCCGCTCCCCAATTGTTTGGGAAACATTCCGGTTGTAATGCGGATCTCCTCACTCTTGATGGCTTTTGCAAAGGAAGTGTTTCGAGCAAATTCCAGCAAGTAAAGATCCGCTCCCTTAACCTTTTCCCAGGTAAAAGGCGTATTGATATTAAATTGTTCATCACCGTTTTCAGGTTTGAGTAATCGAGGGCTGGAGAGAAGATCTTGTGGAAGCAACGGTTTTTGATTTTTCTGAATGATGGTTCCCTGATTTTTAGCCAGAATGACTTTGCTTCCAGAGGCTGAAATTTCCAGTTCACCATCATAGTTGGCAAACCGAGTGCCCTGCTTGTCGCGGCCAACCCAGAAGTGCTTGGAATTGATTTTCGTTTTAACTCCCGGAATATCCAGTTGGAACCGCTCATCCTTTTTGCCGCCGGAAAGAAGTGCAAGGACATCACCTTTTATTAAACTTACCTTGACTTCTCCAGTGTTTTCCAGGAGATTCATCCGCATCTTCCGTATCAAGGCTTGAGCATTTTCATCAAGCTGTAGTCGGCTATCGTCCCGGAAAAGAATTTCAGCATACGATTGAGACAGTGTTCGGACTCTTTCACCTTCCTGAAGAATATCAAACCGGGAGACATCATTCCACAGATTATCATATGACTTTTTACTATGGACTTGGCCTTTGAGATTCTGCACTACGGCTTCTGCCGGCACGTCCTGGTTCGCAATACTGATTTTAATTGCTTTTTTGGCTTCTTTTGCTGCTGATTTTGCCAGTTTAATGGAGGTTGAATATTCACCGAATTTCCTTTTTTCAAGGGCGGCATCTCGAAAATCTATTGCACTGGCAGTGATTCCCGGTGCGAAAATCTTAGCACCGGCCTTGGTCGCCTGCTGGATCAGTTTCTTTGAAGTTTCAAGTTCTTTATTTGCCTTGAATAAAGCCCCGGCAGGGATTAAAAGGCTCATTCCAGGCTGAACTTCATGAGGTGATTTCAGGTCGTTGGCGCGAAGTATGTTTTCCCATTGATCAGGGTCATGAAGATATTCTTTTGCTATATCCCGAATATTTTGATTTTCTTTAACCTTTACGGTTATTACTTCACTTCCATGACTTTTGGTGGGGTGTAATAGGCCGCAAAACGAAAGGATCAGGCTGGCGATGAAATATATCAGTACCGGTCTGTGATAAATGATATTCATATACTTAATAGATTGATAACCACCTGTTTTCACAAAAA
>JAZFVY010000504.1:0-4495 GCA_036447975.1 Desulfobacterales bacterium | reverse complement strand
ATCACATCTTCCTTAACGGTAACACCAATAACTTCGCCAAGTGTGTCAACGGCTTCCAGGATATCGATGGCGATCAGCTCAAAAGGAGTTCCTTTGCGTATTTCTTCCACTGCAGAAACGGAAAGCTGCAAGCTCCGCTCAAGTGCAATCTTATGCCTCAGGTTTGGAATGATCTTATTTCCAACCTCAAAACCATGCTCACCGATTGTAAGCTTTGCGATTAAATCCTTAAGCTCGTTTATCCCACTGCCATATAACGCTGAAATCTTTATGATTGGAATTTTCTTCCAAGAATCAGCAGCTTCAAGTTCAAAGTCATCTTCCACAAGATCTGACTTGTTTACAACAAGTATCATCTGTTTGTCATTAATTGTTTCATATATTTTATAATCTTCACTTGTTAATGAATCGCTTGCGTCAACCATGAAAAGAACAAGATCAGAACCGTTAATATATTCCTGCGCCTTTCTTATTCCGATCACTTCAACCGGATCGTCGGTTTCATGAAGACCCGCAGTGTCGGCAATAATGACCGGAATACCATGAATGTTCAATATTTCTTCGATCAAATCTCTCGTCGTGCCGGGAATAGAAGTAACAATAGCGCGGTCGTCTTGTATCAAGCGATTCATAAGGCTCGATTTTCCGACATTTGGCCTGCCGACAACAACCATTTTAAGGCCGTCCCTTAAAATATGCGCATTTTCATAATGTTCGATTAGATCTTTTAAATCGACTATAACATGATTCTCTAACACTTCTATTGCTGCCTCCGTATTAATTATTTCCCCAACATCATCTGGAAAATCTATTGCAGCCTCTATTTCTGTCAATAAATTGATCAGTGATTGCCGTATCGACTCAACATTTTTTTTCAATCGACCCTTTATCTGGGATGTGGCAATTTCAAGCGCCTTGTCTGTCCTTGAATTTATAATATCAATAACAGCCTCGGCCTGTGTCAAGTCTATACGGCCGTTAAGATATGCCCTCTTTGTAAACTCCCCCGGTTCTGCCAGTCGTGCACCCTTCTTTATTACCAAATCGAGAATAGAAGTCTGTACAACAGGTCCAGAATGTGTGTTTATTTCGACAACATTCTCCATGGTATACGTATGTGGCGCCAGCATAACTGAAAGGAGAACCTCATCAAGCACCCGTCCGTTTGCCGGATCCACAACATGTCCATAATAAAGTTGGTGTGATTTTAAGGAAGAAAAAAAAGCAGAATTTGTGTCCTTGGGTTTATCTGATGAAGCGGTGGACCTTTGAAAAATCGATGACGCAATTGATAAAGCGCCTTTACCGGAAATTTTAATAATCCCGATACCACCAAAGCCGGTCGGCGTCGCTATTGCGGCGATAGTGTTGTTGTCCATTAACTTTACCTGGAATCCAAAGCCATAACGACTTTGAATGCGAATACAGATATGAATTGCGTAAGGTCATTTCTTTTTCTAAAAAGGCGATATATTGCTCAGCTTATACATCTTTTCGCAGTGCCCCAATATTTGGGGTTGATTGCATGGCCTTTATCTATCCGTCAGCAAACCAACCAATCCTAAATATGGTGCGCGGTGCTGTGGCAATATTTATATCGCCTTGAAGAATATGAAATGACCGTAAAGTGAATTAGCCGGAATTAACATCTTTGAAATAGATCAGGCCCGCACCAATTAAAGCACCGCAGGAAATAGGAGCTGCGAAAATTGAGTAAATAGTCAATATCAGTTAGATTTTCGCTTACGCGGTGAATTTTTCCTGGGGAATATGACAAGCTTTCTTAAAAATCCTTCCCCCATGCTTTGGGTTCTAACTGCACCATCATCTTTTAAAGTTATGTGCACAATTCTTCGGTCATGGGCATTCATTTGACCCATTGTCGCAGGTTTTCCGGTGCGCTTTACTTTTTCTGACAGCCGAACAGCCATTCTTTGCAAGCTTTGCTTTCTATTTTCCAGGTATCCTTCAACATCTATCTGGATGCGAACCCGCTCTTCTCTTTGCTTGTTGACAATTTTCTCAACTATATATTGAAGCGCCTCAAGGGTTTGCCCGCGTTTACCAATGAGCACCGCTGGGTTGCCGCCTTTAACATTAAATATAATTCGATCCGAACTCTTCTCAATAGATATTGTTGCATCTGTAGTTATCGAATCGAGTATGCGTTGCAAAGCTTTTCGGCCAAGATCCTTGGCATCATCAGAAAAAGTGTGAATTTCTCCCTCATCTTGTATAGCTTCCATATGTGAAGCTGCATCTTCCTGTGTTTGTTCATGAACACTACCCGCTTTCTTTTCAAAGACTTTCTTTTCTTGAACAGACCCTGAGGCCGGCTCGGATATGGTAACACGAATTCGAGCTTTCTTTGACCCAACCAGCCCAAAAATGCCTGTCGATCCATAAGAAATAACATCATGTTTGAGTTGTTCCCTGGGTATATTCAGTTTGTCACAAGCTTTCTTGACAGCCATTTCAACACTTTTATCTTCAAATTCCAAACTACGCGACATGTATAACCTCCGTTGTTAAGCACTTTTCTTTTGAATATAATACTGTTGAGAGATGGAAATTATATTATTTACGAGCCAGTATAAAACAAGTCCGGATGAAAAATTTATAAAAATAACGGTAAAAGCAAGCGGCATAAACTTCATCATCCTTGCTTGTGCAGGATCACCCATGGGGGGTGACATTTTCTGTTGTAAAAACATTGTCGCTCCCATAATAATTGTTAAAACAGGAATACCGTACGGCGGCTGCATGAAAGGAATTGAAATATCAAAACTAAAAAGTCGATCAGGAGCAGACAGATCGTTAATCCACAAGAAAAATGGCGCATGCCTTAGTTCTATGGCTCCGTATAACATCCGGTAAAGGGCAAAGAACACCGGAATCTGGACAACCATAGGAAGGCATCCGCCCAAGGGATTTACTTTGTATGTTTTATACAGTCTCATCACCTCTTCATTCATCCTTTTCTTGTCACCCTTATATTTTTCTTTCATCTCCGCCATAAGGGGCTGGATTTTTTTCATTTCAGCCATCGATTTATAGCTCTTACTCCCAAGTGGCCACAGGATGATCTTTGTAAACAATGTTAAAATTATGATAGCAACACCATAGTTGGGAATAAAATGATCATACAGGAAATTCATTATCCAGACGCATGGTTTGGCTAAAATATCAAACCAGCCGAAATTGACGGCTTTGACCAGATCATAACCGATTTTGCTTAATCGTTTCAAGCTTTTCGGCCCGAAAAAAAGCCGATATTTAAAAACATGCTGTGTGCCTGCGTAAATTTCGCTGACCGGCTGAACATGCTGGTTTTGTATTGTCTTGTCCTCGTTTATATAAAGACGCATGCTGGCTTCCACCGGTTCATCGGGTATAATAGCCGACATGAAATACCGATCCTGGACTGCAATCCATGTCAGCTTTCCTGTAAATACATTTTTATCCTTTATCTTCTTAGGCTTAATCTGCTCAAGCTCATTATTTATCAGTGCACTCGGTCCTTCAAAACCATACCTGCCCGACGAACTAGATTTATTAGATCCGGCCTTTTTTCCATGCTCAGCTTGCACTAAGGTCAAGGTTAGATTGTCCTCAATGGTCTTGCTGGAACCGTTCTTTATGGTAACATTGAGATCGATCATGTAAGTTTCAGGTGAAAACAAAAAATTCTTTTCAACAACGATCCCCTCAGGAGATGTCCAGGAAAATAAGATGTTCTGTGATTTGTCGTCAATATTTACAGAGTCGGATGTGAGATTTGCTGAGAAAACCGCATCATCGAGACCGTTAATACTATTACCTGCAAAGCCCAGTTTAACTGTTCTCGCAGATATGTCCGGAGATATCATTTCAAATAACTGCGAATCGGCATCCATACTCTCCCGGTATTCTTTGAGTACAAAACTCTTAAATACAGCTCCTTGTCCTTCAATCTGCACCTTGTATAAGGGCGAGTTTACGGTGATTGTTCTGGAAGGCTGAATCGGCTTTGAAGGAACCTCTTTGTGCAATGGTGGAGTTGTGGCTATAACCTGTTCTTTTTCTATTATATTTGTCTTTTCTTCTGTTTGCTGCTCTGATTTCGTGGCCTGCTCGGGCTTCGGAACCTCTTTTTGCACTGGAAATAAAAAACTCCATATAATAAAGATCAAAAAAGAAATCGCTATAGCAATAAATAATCTAGTGTGTTCCATTATCATCTCCAAATTTGAAGCTTTCGTCAGCAAGATTGCGTTGAGCTTTGCCGAGCCGCTTCAGAGAATTTTCCTTGTAAAGTGTTTTACCATTTAATATTTATTGGCTTCGTAAATCCCGCCAGAGCTGGTCAGCGATGCTCTTCATTGTTGTTATAATTAATGGTTCTTCTCCAATTTAGTTGGAGAAGAGGATCCAAGGATTCCAGGGGTCAAGGATTCAAGTGTTTGTTGTCTAAAGATTTTATCAGCGCTTTTAACATTCTTTCGATTTTTGCTAT
>JAZFVY010000503.1:0-3468 GCA_036447975.1 Desulfobacterales bacterium | reverse complement strand
TTTATAACGTACGGATGTGAAATCGAAGGTGATCCTTCGGCCGTGTATGATGCACTTGAAAGGAAGACAGCAGGAAACATCAGGGGTTCCATCTCCAGCGCTTCTCATCTGGGACAGACCGTAATATTGAGGTCCATGCTTGGCGATAATTACACGAAAGAAAAGGAAGAAAAATTCAAGATACTTAAAAGTAGGTCCAAGCGTGTGAAAGAAGTCCTTTTGGATCCCAGATACAAAGAAGCCTGGGATGTTTATCCATTCAATTCTGGTTATTTTATGTGTATCAAATTAAAGTCCGTGGATGCTGAGGCGCTCAGGCTCCACCTTCTTGATAAATATGGTGTTGGCCTTATATCCATGGGGAAGACGGATCTTAGAATAGCATTTTCTTGCCTGGAGGAGAATGAAATACCTGAACTTTTCGATATTATTTTGAAAGGCGTTGAAGATCTGAAAGTGAATAATACCTAACCCGAATTTCGAGTTTTTGACTGAAAACCAGGGTTTTCGGTCAAGCACTAGTCCAAAATGGAGCAGGCTAATTTGTGGCACTTTTGAATCGTTTTAAAGAAAACATCAGATCCATTGCGGGCAAAGACAGGTCTGTCGTTATCGCCCATGCCGGCAAATGGACCCTGTACTTTATATTAATAGGCATTATTGCCGGCCTTGGATCCATTGTTTTTCATTACCTTTGTCAGCTCGGTGCGCATTATTTTATGGATCTTGCCGCAGGCTACAGACCACCTTCTCCAGGCGGTGAACACCATCTCCTAACACCCACAAGCACCCCCTTTAATCGCTTAATCCTTCTTTTTCTCCCTGCTATGGGAGGTCTTTTGAGCGGATGGCTGGTATATACTTATGCCCCTGAAGCAGAAGGTCACGGCACAGATGCGGCGATTGATGCATATCATAGAAAAGGCGGCTTCATGCGTGGCCGGGTTCCGATTATTAAAACAATAGCGTCTGCTCTAACCCTTACAACCGGCGGTTCAGGTGGAAGAGAAGGTCCCATTGCTCAAATTGGAGCAGGTTTTGGTTCATTTCTGGCAACGACCTTAAAACTGTCAGACCGGGAACGCAGAATAATGATGGCTGCGGGGATCGGCGCCGGTGTCGGCAGTATCTTCAGAGCGCCTCTGGCAGGGGCTCTTTTTGCAGCCGAGGTACTGTACCGGGACCCTGAGTTTGAATCCGAGGTTATAATTCCTGCGGGAATCTCCTCGGTGGTTGCATATTGCTTGTTTTGTCTTGTTTTCGGCTGGGGATCTCTGTTTGAGTCACCCGATTTTATATTCCGCAATCCCCTGGAATTAGGACCCTACCTTGTTCTTTCATTTGTTTTGGTAGCAACAGGTGTTTTATATATCAAATCGTTTTATGGAATCATCGGCGTTTTTAAACACATAAAAATTCCCAATCATGTCAAGCCGGCTATTGGAGGACTCTTTACCGGCATTATCGGTTACTTTTTGCCCCAGACGCTGGCTTTCGGATACGGATTTGCCCAAAAAGCGCTTGACAATGAACTTGCCATACCATTTTTACTTCTTCTTGCAATAGGAAAAATATTTACCACATCATTTTCCATAGGGTCAGGAGGAAGTGGCGGGGTGTTTGGCCCTTCAATTGTAATCGGCGGCGCAATGGGCGGTGTCGTAGGAAAAGTTTTTCATCAGATCATGCCGAGCGTTGTCACTGAACCCGGGGCCTTTGTCGTGGTTGGTATGGCAGGCTTTTTTACGGCAGTTTCAAACACTCCGATTTCAACCATAATATTTGTCAGTGAAATGACTGACTCATATCAGCTTCTTCTGCCCAGCCTTCTCGTATGTTCAGTATCTTACCTTGCGGCACAAAAATGGACCATCTATAACCGGCAGGTCAAAAGTAAGATCGACTCCCCGGCCCATGCAGGAGATTTTTTCGTGGATATTTTGCAGGCTATCAGGGTCAAGGATTTGATGCACCTTGTAAAAAAGGTGGAAGTTATTCCTCGGGAAATGACTTTTCAGGATTTCAAGAAGTTTTTTTCCGAGACAAAACAGCATTATTTCCCGGTTGTGGACCAGGTTGAAAGACTGATGGGAATATTTTCCAGTACGGATATCAGGAGCGTACTCTTTTCACGGGGTATCGGACAACTTGTGTTGATGAATGATGTTGCCACGTTTGATATAATTATAACCACCCCGTCCGAAGACCTGAACACTGTATTACAGAAATTTACCATAAAAAATATCGACAGCCTTCCTGTGGTAAGTGATGATGATCATGGTATCCTTATAGGGATGCTGAACCGCAGAGAGGTCATTTCATTTTACAATGAGCAGGTACAGAAAATGAGGGGCAAGTCAAAAAGCTAGCCTGGATATTTGACCCACATGAGAAACAAACCGTGTGCCGGCGCAGTCGCACTGGCAAGTTTACGATCTTTTGAAGCGAGTATTCTGTAAAAGTCATCGGATGTGATTTTACCAAGTCCCACATCCACAAGCGTTCCGACAATATTTCGCACCATAAATCTCAGAAACCCGTCCCCTTCGATTTCAAAGATCACATAGCCATCTTCCAATTCCACAAGGTCTGCGTGCATAATGCAGCGGATGGTGTTGGCTCTTGGACTGCCTGACCCTTCAAAAGCCTTAAAGTCGAGGGTGCCGATGATATGACTAAGTGCACTGCGCATTGCGTACAGGTCGAGCTTTTTTCTGATATGCCAGGCATACTGCCGGAAGATGGATGCCGGAAGAGTGCGATTTAATATTCTATAATGGTAGGTTTTACTTTTTACATCATAGCGGGCGTGAAACTTATCAGAAACCTGTATACACGCAGTGATGACAATATCTTCCGGCAGAAGACTGTTGAGCCCTTTTTGAATAACTTCAGGGTCAAGGGATGTGTCGCAGTGAAAGTTAGCTGCCTGGCCAAAGGCATGCACGCCGGCATCCGTCCTGCCGGAACCTGTTAGGACGACTCTCTTTCCTGTCAAAGTCATTAACGCTTTTTCGATTTCTTCCTGAATTGTGCGCTCGGTGGACTGCCTCTGCCAGCCATGATAGGCGCTTCCGTCGTATTCTATCGTTATTTTAAAATTTTTTGGCATGACTAATTTAATTCAAGGGTCTGGAATTATGGTCTTTAAAGCTCTCCGACTTTTGCAACGTTAGGGTTAACTTGATAGTATAGGAATTCCATTTTCATCCTTAGCCAAACATTCCCACTTCAAGGGAGAGGGCCGGGTGGGGGGGTATAAGCGGGACTGCAAGGAGCTTCAATTGATAAGACAGGATGAACGGGAAATTCGGGTTAGGATAAATGAAGATCCTGTTTTTTATAACCTGTTACAAGGTATGTTTGCAAGCTCTTGTTCGAAATAATCATCCATCAAATCTGCAAACTTTTCCAACGGGTACTCGGCGCGGCAGGACCTGCAGCTCAATTTTACATATCGTCAAGATT
>JAZFVY010000502.1:0-3717 GCA_036447975.1 Desulfobacterales bacterium | reverse complement strand
TTTTAAAAGTATCCTTATTATTTCCGATATTGAAGGTAGCTCCTGTTGCTGGAGTCATCGGGCATCATCATTTATGACCAAAGACTGGCGTCGTGCCTGTGTCGGAATGACACAGGATGTCAATCAAGTAGTTAAAGGCCTCTTTGATGCCGGTGTTGAGCATATAATAGTCAAGGACTTCCACAGAACTGGTTATAACATTATTTCCGAACGCATCGACCCTCGTGCGCAGATCATTTCCGGCTACAGGCTCGGACCGGTGCCCGGCATGGGAGACCTGAAAGATGCGGAAGCGATCATGTTTCTGGGCATGCACGCCGCTTCGGGTACAGAGGGATTTCTTGCCCACACCCTAACTTCACGTATTAGTCGACTGGAAGTGAATGGGAAGCCCATGTCCGAGGTGGAGCTTTTTTCCGCATCTCTTGCTCCCCATGGTTTGCGCCCCATTTTTTTCTCGGGCTGTCCAGTTGCCTGTCACCAGGCCCAAGCAGCGATCAGGATGATCAACGTCTATCCCATCGATAAAACCACCGGTCCGCTGGATTTTGATGCCGATTCATGGCAGGCCGGTCTCGTTAACGCAGCTGTGGAATCACTCAACAATTTGTCAACGGAACCTTATAGACCGGCGGGTCCTTTCAATGCAGTGATCACTACGCGGGATGGTGAACTGACGGCTCAACAAATTTCGCGAAGATGGGGCTTCCGTCATCAAGACGCCCGAATATTTATCGATGCAGATGACATCCACCAGCTCTATAGAGACTTGATAAGACTCTGTTACCTTACCCCTCTAATTGAGAAAATGATACCCTACTGCCTTTTACTGTATAGCCTTTGGGGTCGTATCGGCCTGGCATGGGTGCGCCGGGGAGTCCGGTGAAATTTTACTGTGATTAAGCTAAAGTCGAGAATGCACAAGATCCCCCGATAACGGGATCTTCGTCTCGCTAAGACAAGGCATCAAGAGCGAACCCGTATAAAATTAAACACATAATATATTTCTCCCGTTTTGTTTATGATCAATTAAGGTTTTAGCATATTGAATATGATGGTTGATTAAAAAAACAAGAGTGATATAATATCTTGGAAAAGGGGGGCGGACAGGTGCAAGAAATAAAACAGTATCCTTACTTGTTAAAATCCGTATTGCGGCAAAATACATTTGAAAATATCGCCGATTCCAACATTTTTTCTGCTTGTATCCCTCATGATCTGTCTGTACCGAAAATAATCGACTCTCGCCGAAACCAAACTTTGTTGAATCGGATTCCGCGACATCCGAGTTACATAAGTTCTAACCATATAGACCAGATCTTCAGCTACATCGGCTTTGTAAAAAGAGTTAAAAACCAAGAATATAGACCATATCTCCCCTTGCTATTTCAAGGATTAAATCGATTTCTAAGGGTGCTTGAGGAGATCGTTTATGCTCCTGATATAGTAATATCCAAAGACATCTATGTTGAACAAAAGGAAGGGTTGGAAAATTTTTTTGCTTATTTCCATGGGCGAACAAATTATAATATTGAATGGATTGAAAAGATATGGAAACATCAGAAGAATTATCTTGAAAATATCGATATGTTGTTAGAAACCCTGAAGCTCAGCGGACAGGTTTTTGACTTTAAAGAAGACTTTTTGTATAAAACAATTGTTACATTTTGTAAAGACTACTTTCTTGGTGACACTTCGCCCCCCCCCAGCAATACGGACATTAGTTTTGTGGCAAATTGTTTCTCCAAGGCTGCACGGGATAGAGAGCCAAAAACCATATGGTCTGGAGACATGCATATTACCAGGATATTGAATGCGTTGTACGCTAATTCTGATCTAACAACAACACTTCCACAAATCTATCAACGTGCCAGTTATACTCCCCATAATTTTACCCAGTTGTTTCCCTGACAACTCAATCTTCTCTTAGCCCGCATTACTCATGAAGAATTTATCTGGCTTTTATTACTGTTAGTCAATATAAAGATATCAATCACTTAAATTGACATAGACTGTTAATTTGATTAAAAACTCTGATATTTATCTTTTTTTTAGATAAATTCTTCACCAAAGGCGAACCATAGCGGCACTGGAACTGCGTTATTCAGCCCTTGAAGTAGAGAATACTACGTCTTCGGGCTGAAATGCCTTGTTCCTTCACCGCTCTGGCTCGTGAGAAATGCGGGTTAGCAGATGCACATTTCCGACATGGACATTTCGCAGGCCCGTTTTTTCGGCAGCAGCCCGGCAGCGAAGCGCGTGGGATTGCGATGTGGTGGGAAGATCGCTGAGGTAAAATTGCGGGTAAAAGGCTAGCAAGCTGTACGGAATTTCCGGGTTAAGTTCTGAAATAAACCGGGCGATTTCTGCCACCTCGGGTTCATCCACGTATCCCGGAACAAGCAGGGTGCTGGCAATTAGTAAAGGCGGATTGGGCCTTTGTTTTGTCAATGAGGCCAGGGCCTGAAAATTCTCTATGGTTTTTCTATTCGTCACACCGCAAAGGGAACGATGAATGCCCTCATCCCAGGCCTTTAGATCGAATTTGATGCACCCGCCTGACCTCAAAGACAAATCAGCCGCCATTGTCAGGAAAGGCTCCTGCATGGCACCGTTTGTTTCCCAGCATATTCGCATGATGCCGCCATTGGCGTCTTTAATGGCAATTTTTGAAGTCTTTATGGCATGAATGATTTGTGGCGTCGGGTCGCCGCCAAAATAGCAGATACAGGTGGTTTTTTTGTCTGCGTCTTTGGCGAGTCTCTTGGCCGAAATCTTTTTTGTTGAAAATGTCTGCGTCTTAAAATGATAATTCTGGCAGTACAGACAATTAAATGCACAGGCATGATAGAATACTGCCAGATTCCTGTGGCCATGCTCTGGCCCTTTGGAAACAGAATATTTTGGATATCCGCAGCCGGTACCGCCGGGGCAGACAAAATCACCGACACAGTTTGTCGGAAGGGGATCGTAATAGTAATACAAGTTTCCCTCGTGTGGCCTTCCCCCGCAAATTTTGCCGTTTTGTACTCTCCGAAGACCGCAAAAACCTGTTCCCCTGTCAGGAATTCGGCATCCGTGAAAGCACAATCCGCAGGGAATGCCGTCTGCTGCACGGGGGGGCTCCTCCGGAAGGCCGTATGCCCTTCGACTATGCTGGTGAACCTTTTTAATTTGCGGCCAGACAAACTCGAAATGGGTCCTGATACAGTCGGCACAAAAGCCGATGGTATTTGAGATTGTCACAGCGCTTTTTTCGCAGTAATTACATGTGCCCATGGACAGGATTATAGTTGATATTTCATCGGTTTTCAATTAACTTCTATTTTGTGCCCTTTTTCTGGCAAAATCTTTTTCGCCATTTTTTTGTTTCCGGCCCGTCCGCCAAATTTACCTTGTCAGGAGGTCAGGTTTGTCTGATCAGAAAAAGCATCAGTGAGCCTCGATGGTGATCAGACGTAGAAAGTGTCACTTATGCGCGAGTTTGACACGACCGGAGTCTGATTATCATCGAGGCGGGCGTTCTTATTTGCACGATTTTTCAAATCTGACAAAGTAGAGTTAATTGTTTGCAAGTATGACCGGTCCGTTTTATCGATGAAATGGTTTATTCTTTTACTGAGTTTATTTTTCGCGGCATTTGCCGTTTACCCGGCAAATGCCCAAGATCAGGAGATATCTATGATCGACATTGAAAAGACCGTTGAACGATTGCAG
>JAZFVY010000501.1:0-2609 GCA_036447975.1 Desulfobacterales bacterium | reverse complement strand
TTGAAGACGCGGCATGGTCTAAATATGATCCGGCAGGCCATTCTCGGCGGAAAGATAACTATGTCAGAGCGGTTCGGTCTGTTAACAAATAGGTATATATCTTTTGTAGAAAATTAAGGGTTTGGGATAAAAGTACTTACTTTAAGTGTGACAGGACGGACTTGACTTGACCTCTTTCTCTCAATAGCTCTAACAGCGAACGAGATCTTGAATTTGGGAGATTGTTGTTTCTGTTATGTATCGCAACTGATTAAATTTATATGATATCAAACGAATATCTCAACCGAAAATCCTTTCTTGAGAATATCTGAATTGAGGCAGAAAAGCTCAAAATATAGTGATTCATCCTAACGACAGCAAATGCTTGATTGCTGCCTTAAATCAAGCATTCAGACCATCCATAATAGGTATTGATTCAGGTTCTAAATCAATACTCTGAGCAGCTTGTACTATCTGCTATAGATCAAAGGATTTCATCTGCATTGATATTTTCTTTTCATTTATACATATCTCAAAAGCATATTTTCTGGAAAACATAGAATATATCAAAAAGATATCATAGCCTTACCTCTGGCCAGTATTTTTTTAGGTAACTTTAAAACATAAGGAGGTAGGTTATGAAAGTATCAAAAGCCACAGGAATCTGTTTAGAGTATCACCGAAACTACTCTAAACCCAACACCATAAGATCATATGAGATGATTCTTACAAAATTTAGTTTGATCTTTGGAGACAAGGACCTGGAAGAGATTTCCTCAGAAGACATTCTCACCTTTCTAAATAAGGTCACAGACGGCAGAAAGCAACAAACCAAACGAACTCGATATTCCCATCTGAATGCCTTTTTCAATTTCATCGGAACCAATATTGACGAACGATTACAAAACCCCTGTGCCAATCAACTACTGAAAAAGCTTTACAAAACCAATACGCCTGTTCGCTGGGATAGTTTTGAAAAGGAAACGATTGATGAGGTTATTTTTCGAACCACCAAACCCCGGAACCGGCTGATTTTGGAATTAATGGCAAGGGGTGGTATGCGGATCGGTGAAGTGTTGAAACTGATGCCAGAAGATATAGCTGGTAAAAAATTGCTCCTCCGAGATCCGAAAAGTGGTCGTGAAAAAGAATTTATATTTGTAACTCAGAAAATTGCAGATCGGCTAAGGGAATACATCAGGTCAAACAGCATTGAATCAAACAAGAGGATATTTCCTATATCTTATGAGGCGGCCAGGTTTATGGTAAAAAATGCCGGTGAAATGGTTGGTGTTCGCATTCGACCACATGATTTAAGACGCCATGCTGCCACATATGCATCGCGTGCTGGCGTTCCGATTGAAATTGTCAGCAAGGTAATTCTCCGGCATGCAAATCTTTCGACAACTCAGATGTATTTGGGAAAGGTTAGTGATAGTGAAGCCATGAGATGGATGGAGAATTTGTATACCTAAAATGGCGGGGAGAATTGTAAATTGATGATTCTCCCCAACCATTCAAATATCAAATGAATATCTCAGGTATTTTCACAACTTATAAGCTTTGATCTATAGCAGAAACATGCAATCGGGACTCGTTACAGCTTCGTTGGAGAAACCACAAGTTTCAGACTCTACGTATTGCTTCAATTTTTGTGGTTTTTTTTCTTTCTTTGAAGCAATGAGGGCACCATGATCCTCTCCTAACACTGTCGGGAATTGCTGTCCACTGGTGACCCCTTGAACATTCCCACAGTAGTTTTTTACGAGCACCTAAAAAGGCTGTTGAAATACACTTGCCACCACGTTCTTTGGCAAGTTTTTGCATGTCCTCAATTGTTTTACCTCTCCCTGCACAGTAGGGACACCAATGTCTTTTTATAATATGTTTAGGAATTGCTTTCCATTTGTGTCCTTTTGCACACTCCCATAAAAGCTTTTTATAAATTCCAGCATAAGCATTTGATAAGCATCTGCCACCACGTTCCTTTGCCAGTTGGTGCATTTGCTCAATTGTTTTCTTAACTATTCCCGCACAGTGTGGGCACCATGTATTTTGCTTTATACTACCGGGTATCGCTTTCCACTGATGCTCTTTGCTGCATTCCCATAACAGTTTCTTATTGTCGCCTTTATAGACTTTTGAAAGACATTTACCTCCCTTTTCATTTGCAATAGCCTTCAATACATTTAATATCTCCCTTGAAGAAGGATTGGTATATGCGCTTTTGAGGTTCACTTTTATTGAATCAAATTCTGTCGGCAAAGGAAAACCTTTTAACTCACATTGTTTTTTTATAAAATCTTTAACTTCATCTATAGGTAGTCGGTTGGGAATTTCAGGAATCGGTATCAGGGCAACATCTCTTTTATCACATAATTTTCGTTTTAGTTCATCATGAAATTTTATTTTTGAAAGGTCATGTTTTGAATTTATTAAATGGCTTTTGGTAGTGTAATGTTGTTCTCCTTGATGCTCAAACGCAAGTCCAAGAGATTCACAGTGCCCATCAAGTTCCATCTGATTTCCTTTCTCATTTACCAACCACTTCGGATAAGATTTGGGAAAATCATTGCTAAAAAGCTGCTTGAAAAATTCTCTGCATATTCTTTCTCCCATCCAAGCAGAAC
>JAZFVY010000500.1:0-3414 GCA_036447975.1 Desulfobacterales bacterium | reverse complement strand
GCTCATGAAAAGGAATTCATCTGATTCACCCACTTCGTATATCGGAATAATATTTGGGTGGGATAAAATTGCTGCTGCCTCGGCTTCCTGCTGAAATCGTTCAGAAGCTGTGGAGGTTAGCAGGCTTTTGGGTAATATTTTTAAAACAATTTTCCGTTTTAATGTTTGTTGAAAGGCAATGAAAACAATTGCCATGCTTCCACGACCCAGCTCTTTAATAATGGTGGATGTTCCAACCTTCTCCCCAATTAGATGGTCAACCTTAATATATTTAATAGAATCCATATCTTACCTTCACATATTAACGTCTATCACTATATCATAATCCATAAAGAAATCAAAGCATTTTGTGCTTTCAAACCTTTCATCTTCAAACAAGCTTCAGGTATGATTAAATTTTTTACTGAACGAGTTTTTTCGGTATTATTTCAATATACCCGAAGCTGGAATATTATTAAAAACTAAAATGTTACTATTCTTCTTTTTCCTGTTAGTAGCGTTTTCGCAAAGCTTTTCCTGCATCCCAGGCATTGCCAACATATTCCCCGATTGCCCAGAATTTATTTTCGGGCATAGTCAAAAGAAATGGATTGGTTTTCTTAACGTCCGGTTTTCCGTCTGTGAGGTACTTTTCTTCTGAATAAATATTTACAATTTCAGCTATAAAAAAAGAGTTAGTTGGGAGATCCACCGTTTGAAATACTTTGCATTCCATTGTAATAGGGCAGTCGGAAATCATTGGAGCTGACTTTAGTTCACCGTAAAATACTTCGAAAAGGCCTGATTTATCTACACGCTTTCCAGACACTAATCCTGTATAATCCGTAATTTCAACCATTTCTACAGAAGGAACATTGACGCTGAATTCACCAGTATCAAGAATTGCCGCATGTGACGCGTTGTTTTTACTAACACAGATGCCAAGCATTGGGGGATCGTAATTAGCTCGTGTTAACCAACCCAACGCCATAAAATTAACTTTTCCTTCAAGATGCGTCCCAAGCATGGTTTGTGTCCATGGAAGACAAAAGAGGTTTTTCTGTTCAATTACTGTTTTCATAATATCCTTCCTTATTTATGCTATAAATTCCAATAATTATGGCTCGGAATATCTGGCCGATTCTTATACGCGGCTCAACCCCCTGCCAACCCGCATTCTTACAGTGATTCAGGATTGATTAATCTGACAGTCGGAAAATATGTTCCATATCTGGCCACATCTCGTGTGATTAAGTTTAAATCAAATGGCGTGGCGTGGGGTTATGAGCGAGCTCTAGGTAAAGAAATCAAATATATTGCCGAGCATACTACTGTCTGCCTGATAGATCTCTGTATATCTGCATATGGTACAGGTTACAGTTGTAAATTTTTTGCTCTGAATATCGAAGATTTTACTCCAAAAGCCTCCGGCGGCTCTGAATACTCCCGTTTCATACTGGTTGTTCTTACACTTCGGACACCTGTAACCGACATTTTCCATGAGTTATTTTCCTTCGGCCCAACTCTCTTTTGCTGTCCTACTTTCGTCCCTTGCCTTTGTTTTTCGCTTTGCCCTTACCTCTATCATTGTCAGCGTAAAGATCTTGGCCGCGTTTGAGGGCATGGAACTCCTTTGATCCGGGCTTTATGCCAAGACTCTTCGCAAGTGCGCCCCAGCCTTTGCCCTTACCAGATTTAAATTTTCCAATAACGTATTCTGTTGGCTGTTTTGACATTTCTCCGAGCCGGAGCACCATAAAGGCGTCCGCGGGTTTTTCAACATTTTTTAGCACGATTTCAATTTGAGTGTTGCCTATTTTAAAACGAGTTGCAAGCCTTGCCCTGAATCCTGATGGGTTCGCTTCAGCTTTGATATTGAAATCCCTGATCCAGTCAAAATCACCTGCTACGGCTGCCGATGAAACGAGTAAAAGCGCCATAGAAACCACGAACAAAATTTTAAGCTGTTTCATAATTTTCTCCTTCTGAATATATTTTTGAGGGGCGGTTCTGTATTATGTTGAGTTTTTCAATTATAACCGCACCATTTTATAGTCCCAAGTCACGACGTGAATCTTTAAAGCTGAAATTCAGTGAGCCGAACGACTTGTGTGCGTCCGGCATGTCGCAGATCCCGAGCTTATCGGGGGGCATTAACTTATGGGGTGAAAGTCCCCTGTGTGTGAACTCTGTTAATGGTTAAACTATTAGCAAAAGTATTAGCCAAAAGCAAGTCGTAGATCCCATCATCGGAGGGTGTAATCGTGAAGTAACGCCTGAAGGGCTGGAGTGAAGTGGAAGGCGAGCGAATGCGAGAGTGACTGAAAGGAGTGGCAACCTGGAGCTCAAAACTGTGAGGCCCGCCTGGTGAACTTGTTCTGAGCAAGTCGAGAGAGACCCGCATGCTAGGTGGTGTGATGAGGGGAGGAGAAAGACTCCCCCTTACCCGATTAGGAAGTGGTTGATTGCCATTCAGCCAATACATGAGAGGATTGAGCATGCACATGTTCACGCGCTTGCCTTCTCTCGAAACCAGTCAGGAGCAGTTCGTCGTAGTTTGTTTCTTGGTGGCGAACATGGGCAGCGACTGCGAGACAAACTGCTTCTTTATCCAACTCTTTGGCCGCTGCGCTTCGACCGACGCGCCCGCTATACTTACGGCAGGCATGCTCTGCGATCACTTTCTCTATTCCAATCGGACAATTCGGATACAATTCACGAACGCGAGCTGCAAAACTTGCTATGAATTCCTGATCAAGTTCGGCTCTACGAATTGCTGCGCGAGCGCGCCTTAGTTTTCGTGTGTCTGCATCCGCCTTGCACTTGTGCTCTGCCAACTCAACTGCTGCATTCTCTACCAGCAAACCCTGCCTCTCGTAACGTTTGCGTGCTCTGCTCCATTTAAGGACGATGGCCGCGAGCTTCGAGTATTTTCGAGAACGGCGAGTGAGGGCCGCGTCGCCGGAAGGCAGGAAGACTAAATGGTCAAGGTCTGCACAGCTCAGACATGCAGCGCCCTTGTCATCCTCTTGAAGTAATATCCAGGCACCGTGGCCGAGATTCTCACCGCACTCATCACATCTCGACTCGCGGCTTGAGATAAATACCTTGAGTTCGTTCTTTTGCTTTCTGTCGCGCTTAGTCATCTGGGATATTCCGCTTCCTAACGCCGCGCCTGACCAGCGGGCGCGGTTTTTAGCCCGTCTGCGTCCAGGCGCATATTGTGTGCCGGGCACGGCACGCATTCTTAAGGGTGAGTATATACTATGATTAAGGTATAATGCAAGTCCCTGATCCAGCCAGATGGCATATTAGTCGGAGGAAACGAGCCGCGGTGGAATAGACGTGGAGGACTCACCCCGATGAAGGCCTGAACGGTCCCCAACCGAATGGGTTGGGTAAATGGTCATGGCTGTCAAAGAGCGTATTCTTACT
>JAZFVY010000499.1:0-4066 GCA_036447975.1 Desulfobacterales bacterium | reverse complement strand
TTAACCAAAAACGGCTATTCTTGGAGCTTTTCCTCCCAACTTTATAGACACTTAGCGTGGTTCGACCCCAAATCCCAGGAAACTTATTATTTTAGGGTGTCCCGAAAGTATATAACAAAATAATGTGAAAGTGATTTCCAATTCATTGATTATGCATGGTGAGAATCATAAATTAATAAAAGATTTATATATCTGGTCTCATCCTATTAAGAAATTTGGTTACTCCTGATATTTGTGACTTTAGAGTTGAACTTTTTATTATAGCATATGTATAATGAATTTTCCTGAAATTTGATACATTATTTTTTAAATATCTGTTATTTTAGCTTATTAAATAAGAAAGCCAGATTGGTGGTTATAAGAACTTCTGTATAATTCTTATATCCCATTGCCTCAAATATAGTTCAAAGGTATATTGATGAAGTTTGTGCATATATCATTAATTGGTATGTCTGGATCAGGTAAATCCGAGTGGTCTATTAAACTCTCGGAAATCGGTTTCAAGCGTTTCTGCTGTGATGATCTAATTATTGAAAAACTTGCTTCTGAGTTAAATAGAACTGATGGGACAAGTATGGAACTTGGCGAATGGATGGGATTCCCCTATGATGCACATTATAAGGAACGTGAATCTAAATATTTGACGTGCGAAATAGAAGCGATGTCGGAAATTCTTGATGACCTTGAGAATAATGATAAATATATTGAGAAAAACATAGTTGTCGATACAACAGGAAGTGTCATTTACACTGGAGAAAATACCTTAAAGAGACTCCGTCGGTGCACAACAGTCGTCCACCTTTCAACACCGCCAGAAGTCCAGGACTTGATGCTAAAAGCGTATATAGCCAACCGACGACCTGTGCTGTGGATGGACCTTTTTAAGAAAGACCTAAATGAGGAAAATGGTGAAACTTTGGCTCGTTGTTATCCAAAGCTTTTATTTCACCGAGAACGTTTGTATGAGAGATATGCTGATGTGACTATAGACTATTATAAACACTATCATGACAAATTTGAATTAGATGATTTCTTAAACATTGATATCATATAATTCATACAAATAATCTGCCTTTCTCAGTAGTCCTCATGAAATATAAGGATGGAGCTCGGTGAGTGGTAAGAGCAGATCAACGCTTACGGTTTTTATCTGTCCGCAAACTGGAAAAGCTTTTGAAGTATTTATCAATCGCCATTCAAGCCCCCGGCTAACATAGGAGCTTTTTTCCCCATCTTTTCTGACACTTAACGTGGCCCAACCCCAAATCCGATGCTGTTAATTCACTATTCAAGCTTTGACACCACAACTGATAAAATAGAAATTTATTATAGGATGTCCCTAAATACGTACGATCCCAAATCGTTTTTGAGCCTGGTTTCCTTTCTTGTTGACACCTGCGCTACTAGTACATACGATTATCCTGGTACATATTAGGTGAAATTAAAGAGGTAAAAAGTGAAAAAAGTAATTAAATGGTTCATGATAGCTGTTGGATTTCTTGCCGTTGTGGTAATCGCGATGCTTTTGCTTCTTCCTGTGTTTATGGATATGCAAAAATATAAGCCTTATATTGAACACCGCGTTTCCGAAGCTGTTGGCAGGCCATTTACAATGGGTGATAAATTTAAGGTCTCTCTTTTCCCATGGGCAGGCGTTTCTTTATCCGACCTTCATTTGGGCAATCCGCCGGGTTTTGATGAAAAAGACTTTGCATCTGTAAAGTCTTTTGAAATCAGGGTAAAGCTTATCCCGCTTCTTCTTTCTAAATTCAAAGATATACAGATCAATCACATCGTGTTGAATGAGCCTCGGATTGCCCTCATAAAACAAAAGGACGGAAAAACAACATGGGAATTTAAAGAAAAAGAATCGGCTCAACCTAAAAAGAATGAAATAAAACCGGTCGAGGGCGAACTCGGAAAAGAATTTTCATTAAAGTCACTTGTCGTTGGTGATCTCTCTATTAATAATGGTCTTATTTACTGGATTGATCGTTCAAAAAAAGAAAAAATGGCAAAGAATGAAAAAAAGGAAATTTCAGATTTAAACCTTAAGCTTGTTGATGTTTCTTTAGACCGGCCGGTTAATCTTAAATTTTCTGCTCGAATAGATGGGCATCCTGTTTCAGTAAATGGTAGTATTGGGCCCGTGGGAGAGAAACCTGGCATAGGAGCAGTTCCTTTTGATATTTCCGTCAATGCTTTAAAACAACTTGCGATACAGCTGAAAGGCCGTATTGAAAACCCTGCTGAAAATCCCGAATTTGATATGACTGTTGACGTATCTTCATTTTCGCTCCAAAAACTGCTCGCCGAAACAGGAATGCCAATTCCGGCAGGCCAATCAGAGACCGGAACCCTAAATAAGGTTGCCTTAAAAGCGGATCTTAAGGGAAATTCTCAAAAAATATCGGTTTCAGATGGAATCCTCAATATTGATGAATCAAAGCTCGAATTTTCTGTCATCGCAAAAGATTTTTCCAGACCGGATGTCACATTTAATGCCCAACTTGACGGGATCGACCTTAATAGATACCTGCCGCCCACGCCCAGTGAAAAATCTGATGCAAATAAGATATCCGGTTCAAGTGACCCAACCTTACAAAAGCCAGTCTCAGAAAAACCAGACTATTCTTTGTTTCGTCGCCTTGTTTTAAACGGCTCCATGCGCGCAGGGAAAGTAAAGATTAATAAAACAGTCGCACAGGATATTAATCTCAAAGTTTCCGGTAAAAATGGAGTCTTTCACATAAATCCCCTAACGATGAAGCTGTACAACGGAGACATGTCCGGCAACGTAACGCTGAATATCAAAAAAGATACTCCCCAAAGCAATATCAAACTTAAGCTCAATCACATCGAGTGTGAACCGCTTATCAAGGATATTTTAGAAAAAGATATCCTTAAGGGTACTTTAAAAGCCGGGGTTGCACTCAGTATGTCGGGAGAAGATGTCGAAAATATCATTAAAACACTAAACGGTAAAGGGAAGTTTAGCATTACAAATGGAGCTGTTAAGGGAGTTGATCTGGTTGCAATGGTCAGGAACACAGAGGGCGCTTATGGCTTTGCCGGAAAAGGGGGTAAAGGGCCTGAAACCGGGTTCAGCGAACTTTATGCGCCTTTTACAATTACCGACGGGCTTTTTAAAACAACCGATACCCGCATGCTATCCACCCTGATTCGGGTGGCTGTTTCCGGAAAAGCCAACCTGCCGGGCAAAACACTGAAATTCAGGATCGAGCCTGTAGTCGTGACGACAAGCAAGGCAGATAAGAAAAAAATGAAACGTTCGGAAGTTAAGGTACCTGTGCTTGTATCCGGGACTTTTTCTTCCCCTAAATTTCGTCCTGATCTTGAAGCTGTTGCAAAAGACAATCTTGAAAAGGAAGTCTTTGAATCGAAAAAGTTCAAGAAAATATTTAAAAAGAAAAAATATGCACCCTACGAAGATGCGGCAAAAAGCCTGCTAAAGGGGCTTCTTGATGAAAAAGAATAAATCCGGGCCTTAGAGCGCCAAACCAAACATGTGTCTTTCCTGCGGTACCATTGAAAAGATGGGAAAGCGCAGGTATTGTTCCATAGATTGCCGCCAGAGGCTAAGGTGTAAACTGAACATGCGAACCGGTTTGTTAAAGGCATTATACATACGTTATGCGACCTTTGAGGTTGATCCACTTACCTGTGCCAAGTGCCAGGGTTAAATGCGTGTAATTGCCTTCATAGAAAATGAGGATGTGATCAAAAAGATCCTTAAACACTTAGGGCTTTGGGATATTAAGCGCAAGCCGAGGCCCGTTGCTAATGCCCCGCCCATTGATGTTTTCACCGCATATGACGAGCAACCAGGTCCCAGCACGGATGATTTCATCAAGGAACCGGATCATCGATTGGGGGTCATTTTGATACGTTTAGCTGCAGCATAGCGGCGTGCTGAGGCCTTTTCGTGAGCCTGGCGAGGCCGGTAGCCCTTATCTCCTCTGTTACGCCGGATCTCCCGGCTAATCGTTGATTTATGAACTCCGAGATAGAAGGCCATCTCGGATTGTGAAAAACCAGCTTTCAA
>JAZFVY010000498.1:0-3549 GCA_036447975.1 Desulfobacterales bacterium | reverse complement strand
TATAAAAAGCAGTATGCGGCATTTTTTTATCAAACAATCAGAGATTGCATCCTCAACAGCGTTTATTACCGGGCCTGATGCCAGGCATATGCAAACCGTGTTGCGTCTGAAACCCGGTGACAAGATCGGCCTTTTTGACGGCAAAGGATTTGAATACGAAGCCAGAATCGTCGCTTTATCTCCCGGCAGGGTCGAAGTGTCGATAATTACCGGTTTTCCTTCAACATCCGAATCTCCGGTTCAAATCATCGTTGCCCAGGCCTTTTTAAAAGAGAAAAAAATGGGCGGACTTGTCCGGCAGCTCACTGAACTCGGAACAACAAAATGGATACCCTTTTTTGCCGAACGATCCATACCCCGGCCCGACAAAAAACATCTTTCAGCACGTACGGAGAGGTGGAGAAAAATTGCAAAAGAATCCATCAAGCAATGCAAACGTGGCCGTATCACGGAAATAGGAAAAACAGTGTCCTTTGAAGAAGTGTTAAATCTCGGAGAGGGTTGTGATCTGAAGATTGCTTTCTGGGAAAATGAGTTGAAACCCATCAATGACACATTGCCGAAACCTGACCGGCAATTCAATAATATTTTTGCCATGATGGGACCGGAAGGAGGTTTTACCTCCCAGGAAATTGAAAGTGCCAGGGCCCGTGGGTTTGTCACCGCCGCTCTGGGTCCCCGTATCTTAAGAGCCGAAACAGCGACCATCGCAGCATGCGTTCTGCTGCAATATCTTTATGGTGATATGGGTCAGGAGATGTTCGTTACGGACAAGTAAGTTTGTGTCCATCCAGAAACAGCATCTTTCGGCCCAATACTGCGTTCTCGGATTTTTTCAATCCTCGACGTAGGCGCATCTACGCCTACGGTCGAAAAAATCCTGTGGCCTTGTCTTAAACCAATATCTACTATTCCTGGATGGACACAAGTTGAGAATCCTGGGGCAAAGGCTCGGCTTCTGATTCGACTATTTGGGAGAGATTGGCGAGCAGTGTATTTTAATCTTATCTATTTTTTCTAAATCTTCCAAATAACTTTCGACAAATCCACAAGCGCCGCATATATAGTCTTCAAGACGGGCGCCGGATTCAAAAGCAAGAGCAAGCGAGCTTCTGTACCCTCCAGGAAAGTCTCTTCGATAAACCTTAGTCAATTTACATTTTGGGCATTTTCCCGATTTCATAGTGCTCTCCTTCCGTAGAAACTTAACTTCTCAATTAATTCTGGAGCACACCGGTTATAAAATGTAAAGGAGCTTGCTTTTCGAGCGTGTATTTTATTTTCTTATTCAACATCAATTGTTGAGAAGTTAAGTAAACACTAACTAATGATCAGCACATGACTGTCAATCAAGCACTAGCTGATGATCTGAATTATTTCCTGTATAATAGGAAAATCGTTTTTTTGCAACAAATCCGCTAATCCACATTTCTCATGAAGAATTTATCTAAAAAAAGATAAATATCAGAATTTTTAATCAAATTGTCAGTCTATGTCAATTTAAGTGATTAATATCTTTATATTTATTAACAAAAATAACAGCCAAATAAATTCTTCATGAGAAATGCGGGCAAATGCTATTCGGCATTTCGGCTTTAATGTTTTCGTCAAACACCGCCATATTGTTTACGCAGTTTGGGTTTTTCTATCTTGCCGGTTGGATTGCGCGGGACATCGCCGAAAATAATCCTTCGAGGTCTTTTGTACCTGGGTAGCGCCTGGCAAAAATCGTCGATCTCTTCTTTGGTGAGTTCCTCTCCGGGCTTTACCTTGATCACGGCTGAAGAAATTTCCCCCAGGCGGAGGCTGGCAAGACCAATAACTGCCACATCAAGAATTTTTGGGTGAGCCTGAAGAAAATCTTCTATCTCAACAGGATATATGTTTTCACCGCCGGTTATGATAACGTCCTTTTTCCTGTCCACCAGCCAGATAAAACCATCTTCGTCCTGTCGAGCCACATCGCCGGTCAAAAGCCATCCATCGACCAAAGTCTCTCTGGTTGCCTCTGGATTTTTGTAGTACCCTTTCATAACCCCCGGACCCTTGACCATTAACTCGCCGGGTTGTCCCTGGGTAACGAAATTTAGCTGATCATCGACAATCTTTATCTCCCAGTCAAAACCCGGTAAACCGATGGCGCCGACCTTGTGCATGTTCTCCATCCCCAGATGAACACATCCCGGTCCGGCACATTCAGTCAGGCCATAGTTGGTATCGTACTGATGGTGAGGAAAAACTCTTTTCCATTCCTTAATCAGGCTGGGAGGCACGGGCTGGGCGCCGATATGCATCAGACGCCACTGATCCAGTTTGTAGTCTTTGAGTTTTATTTCTCCGCTCTGGATGGCAAACAGGATATCCACTGCCCAGGGAACCAGAAGCCATGCCACCGTTACCTTTTCTTCGGAAATAGCTTCCATAATCCACTTGGGATCAATCCCTTTGAGTATGACAGCCCTGGCGCCGACAATGAAATTGCCGAACCAGTGCATTTTGGCGCCGGTGTGGTATAGCGGCGGGAGGCAAAGGAAATTGTCATTGTGGGTTTGATGGTGATGGTGATTTTCCACAACACATGCAAATTCCAGGTTTCTGTGGGTCAGTAGCGTTGCCTTGGGAGTGCCGGTGGTGCCGGATGTAAAATACAGGGCTGCCTCGTCTGAAATTTCAATATCAACCTGAGGATCAACCAAAGGTTGAGATTCCAGAACTTTTCGGTATGATTCTGCATAGCCTGGCCTGAGTTCTTCTGGCCCCACAAAGATATAAGTCTTTACGGTTTTATCAAGGTCTTTCTTAATTGAATTTATACGGTCAATAAATTCCTCGCCAAAGATAAATGCTTTTGCTCCGGCGGTTTCTGCGCAATGCTTGATGGTTTTTGCCACAAAACGAAAGTTAAGGGGAACAGCCCAGGCCCCTGTGCGCAGGATTCCAAAATAGATGGGAAGCCACTCTATACAGTTTGTCATCAAATGGACCACCCGGTCTCCTTTTTTGATTCCCCTGGCTATCAGTGCGTTGGCCACCCGGTTGGCCTGGTCGTCAAATTCCTTCCAGGTGATCTCCTTACGCCGGTTTTTCTCCGGTTCCCGCTCCACGAGAGCCGTTTCCGGGCCATACATACGAGCATTTCTGGAAAGTATTTCAGTAATCAGCATAGCAATTCCTTTCAGCAGGATTTAGCCCGGATTTCTCACGAGCCAGAGCGGTGTTTGATGTTCTTCATGAAAAATTCGGGTTAGGCGCGAATTTATCGAAAGTCGATATCAAACCATCTTTAAATGGTCAAGGCACACAGAAAATTTTCGACACTTTAGCCCCTATCGAATTTCAAGTCTATTTCCTATACTTATTCTCAAAAAAATGTTCCGTTTGTTAATAGATCGGTTTCAAACATTCGCGTGAAGCCTTTTGCAGCTTTTGCTTAACGGTTCTTAGCGAAACGGAACGTCAAATTGCAAACTGTTTGAGGGCGTTAGCCCGAGTTTTTGCAATTTAGTGAAGCGAGCTTAGAACCGATCAAAAGATGCAAACCAGCAAACG
>JAZFVY010000497.1:0-2290 GCA_036447975.1 Desulfobacterales bacterium | reverse complement strand
AATTGATCGATTAAGACCGAAATACTGGTGTCTTTAGATATCTTTTCTCGATTTTTCAATATGATACTGTGGCCCGACCCCAGGCCAACAGAGATAATTAATAAAATATATGTATATCAACAAGTTTTATTAAATTGTTCATGTATTAGATGATAAAAGTAAGCATGGAGAAAAAGCTTTAAATAGGGGGTATTTATTAGAAAGCATTAACCAAATATTAACCAAAAATAAAAAGGGCAGGGCATTTTATTTCTCTGCCCTTTTTTTCACCGAGAAATGCCCTAACTTGCACCCAAAGGATTATTCGTATATAGAACGATTTGATGTTGCGATTTCGGTTAGTTATCAATCATCCTACCACAGTAAACCTATATTATTAAAAAACTTGATATATTCTCGGATCATGGCATTATCTATTGAAGGACGATGGATAAAACACTTATTAGAAATCATCAATTTTCGGAAATGCATGATTAATCTTGCATCAAACCCATCCCTCCTGCCTATAGATATCTCACAAAACTGAAAAAAGGAAAAAATCCACTTTGATTATTCTCGGATTTGACTGAAAAGTCGAAAAATTGACTTAAGTCAAAGACTACCTATTTGGTTGTGCTTCATTGTGGTATATGAAAGTAAGGGCTACTGCTCTCTTATCATGAGTAATCTTAAAGGAGGTAATTCACGCACGATACTCAATTAAATCCCAAAAAAAACAGGCTATATATAACTTTGGGAGATTTGTATAACTATGATATTGCAGCGTGTGTCAACAAAATCGTAAGCGCCTGTAGTCATTTGGCAACTGAGTTGCGGAGTACAGGAAAAAGCGTTCAGAATTAATCCACATCAAACAGTTTGAGTACTTTGTATAAACAAGCATATACAGGTTCGGGCGACTCACCACTCTGAAAGGGTGATGGCTCAACTGATAGGCAAAATTGAAAGGAATGAAATGAAGTAAGTCACTAAAATTAGGGTAATCCTACTAGACGATAATGATGAAATTCGCAACGATTTGTCAAAGATTTTAGCTACTCGCGGATATGAAGTATTTGCATTTTCTAATCCCGCCATATGCCTCCTGCAAATTATGCCGGAATGTCGATGTAATGCGAATCAGGCGTGTACTGACATTATTTTTCCGATATTGATATGCCAAACATGACGGGACTGAGTTTTATTGAAAACCAAAAAAAGAAAAACTGTAAATGCCAACATATTGTTCTAATGTCAGGCAACTGGGTGGAGCAAGACTTATTACGTCCTCACGAACTCGGCTGTAAGACCTTTGCAAAGTCGTTCACTTTTCAGGAATTCTATGAGTGGCTGGATGAAGTTGAAAGAAGCATTGAGCCAACGAGAGAGCTCTTTAACTGGTTTCAAGATCCAGCATCTTTATCGGAAAGTAAGCAATGCTTATAACACATCAGCAAAAAAGGAGAGAGAGATGAAAAAAATGTTTATCATATTGTTTTTAGTTTTTTCAGTGAATACGTATGCAGCGAGTCTTCAGCCCTCAGATTTCAAATTGATCGAGGCTGCCGGTGTCCCCCTCTCCTCAAAGGCCACCTTCGTCTATGGGAACAAGGATGTTGGTTTTCGTTTTGTCTCAAGCACACCTTCGGAAGAAGTTCAAAAATGGTATCGCCAGCAGTTGCCCAAATGGGCATTATTCAACGAATATGGCGGTTGGATTCTCTATGATGGAGCGCCGGGCATAGGCATGGGTGAAGTGATGTCCAAGAACCAGGTCAGTGTTAAACACAATGATAATCTCCCCCAATGGCATTCCCTTGATAAAAACATGACAACAGAAATCGTGATAATGATAGTTAAGTGAATCACTTGAGAAGATGAAAACCACGCTTGAACCCAAACATTCATAATAAAGATACATAACAAACCACTGGAGAGGGGTTCGAAACAGCTAAAGATTTTTCGTATCCCTCAAATATTACCGATAACTGCTATCTAAATTTATATGATATAAAACGAACATCTCAACCCATCATCCTTTCTTGAAAATATCTGAATTGAGGCCAAAAAGCTCAAAATATTGTGATTCATCCTAACGACTGCAAATGCTTGACTTCTGCCTTGAACCTGGAAAAATTGAAGCCCTAAAAATGCTTGATTTACAAACAACTCAATAATGTGTAACAAGGAGGAAAACAGATATGACCACCAGCAAATATTTTGCTGAGTTGAGGAAACAGAACCGATTCAAAATAAGAGAAGGTATTATTGTTGCATTTCAAAAGCCCCGCCTTTTCAACATAGGCAAACC
>JAZFVY010000496.1:0-5735 GCA_036447975.1 Desulfobacterales bacterium | reverse complement strand
TAAGATTCCGGAACTATATCAATGCCAGGCAAGCCGCGATTTTCATATTTCCTGTCACACCAAAAATACCATGTGCAAAAAGAGAGTGAGACTTGGAAAACCCCACTGCAGTTTAGCAGAAATCAATCCGTAAAACAGCAACAGAAAGAAATTGGCATTTCAGTGACCCATGGAGACTATTTTTGCGCAGTCCACTCATTTCTGGAAAACAACAGATTTGCAATTCTTTCATCTGCCCTTGCTCAATATCTAAACCGGGATATAAAACCCGAAGATATTGAAAAAGTCCGCATCTTTCTGGAAAAACACGGCGAGTTTTATCATCCAGCCAGAATTGAAGCAAATGTAAATGGGGATGTGGTATCGTTTGTAGTCAATGTTGCCGTATCATGTGCCGGCAAAGAATCGATTCAAAGAGAATATAATATTCTTCAAAGGCTAAATAGCAACTTCTCATTTTCATTTCTTCCAAAGGTTTATGGTAAGGCCATGGCCGATACGAAGAAAAACCTTAAAGTCAGCATGTTCCTGGGGGAATGGTTCGAAGGGTTCAATGAATTCCATATTTCCAAGGACCCGTCAGATGAAAAAAAAAGAATCATTGTCTGGGACACTGAAAGAGGCGACTTTTTTCTGACAGACGAACAGACTGTGGAGCTTTACAGGCAGGCAGCCATGATATTGACCTGCTACTATAATATCGAAACCTTTGAACAAATATCCCCGTGGCACCATGCTGCCGGAGATTTTGTCATCAAACTCTTTGATAACATGGTAAAGGCGAGGCTTGTAACCGTTAGGCAATATGCTCCCATGTTTGAACAAAAAGAGATGGAAGATCAAGACAAGGGGGCTGATCTTATTTTAGAAGCGCTGCTGGTCTTCTTTTTAAATCTTTCGATCAGGATGCGCCTTGACCGGCTTGACGGAGTCGGGGAAATTGTCTGGTCTGGTGATGTTGCGGTTGAAGGAACTCTTAAAGGCTTTTTCCAGGGACTAGCCTTAAAACCTTCCGTTGATTTGTTGCAGGACTCCGTGGTTGATTGCTTCCAAAAGCATCTTTTATCCTGCAGTCAAACAGATTTGCTTGATTTATCGCAAGCCATGGTTAATGCATACAACCCCCGGGCTCTGGAGGTTCCGGTCATAAAACATAATTTGCAAAGCCATGTTATGATTCTTTATAAATCCATAAATAACTGGTTGAAATTCGGATGAACGCCTGTAACCCGTCACACAATATAGAAACCATTATTTGATAATAACCCCAAGATAAAGTATATAAGGCTATTCAGACATTTAATAACAATTTAACATCGTCAAACCATGCTTTTTTATTGACAAGATACACACTTAAATTTTATATATTCTCTTTTGATAACCGCAGTGTTAAATTAAATCATATTGTGAGAGGAGGTGACCTTTGCTGCCCCGAAGGGGGACGATGAAATTCTTTTAGTCAGGTTGGACAATTTTAAATCAGATTGGAGGTAAAACAATGGCAAAACATAAGACCCCTTTGTTGGATCAGCTTGAAACCGGCCCCTGGCCGAGTTTTGTGACCGACATAAAGCGGCAAGCCGAATTCAGAAAAGCGAACCAGGATAAGATAGAATACCAGATTCCGGTGGATGTTTGTGAAGATCTTCTTGGTATTTTGGAGCTTTCTTTTGTACATCGCCGGACTCACTGGAAACACGGAGGAATCGTCGGTGTATTCGGCTATGGCGGCGGTGTAATCGGAAGGTATTGCGATCAGCCCGAGATGTTCCCGGGTGTTGCCCATTTCCACACCATGCGCGTGAACCAGCCGGGCGGCAAGTTCTATACAACAGAATACTTAAGAAATCTTTGTGACCTGTGGGACTTTCGTGGCAGCGGTATCACCAACATGCACGGATCAACCGGAGATATTATTCTGCTCGGCACCCAAACACACCAGCTGGAAGAGATATTTTATGAACTGACCCACAAATATAAACAGGATCTGGGAGGCTCAGGTTCAAACTTGCGGACGCCTTCGGACTGCGTCGGCGAGGCTCGATGTGAATGGTCCTGCTACGATACCCAGGCGCTCTGCTACCATCTTACCCAGGAGTATCAGGACGAACTCCATCGCCCCGCATTTCCATACAAGTTTAAATTCAAATTCGACGGATGTCCCAACTGCTGCGTCGCATCCATTGCCCGCGCTGACATCTCTTTTATAGGCACCTGGAAAGATGATATCAAGATCGATCAGGAAGCTGTTGCGGCCTATGTGGGCGGCGAATTTCCTCCAAATGGCGGTTCTCATGCCGGTCGCGACTGGGGACCCTTTGATATCCAGCAAGAAGTGATCAATCTTTGCCCCACTGAATGCATGCAATATAAAGGCGGAAAGCTTGCCATAAACAACAGAGAATGCACCCGCTGCATGCACTGCATCGCTGTCATGCCAAGAGCTCTGGGGATAGGAAATGACAGAGGTCTTTCCATCATGGTTGGCGCCAAGGCCCCGATTCTGGACGGTGCCCAGATGAGCACCATGCTCGTTCCATTTATCAAGGTGGAAGAACCTTACGATGAAATCAAGGAAGTCATTGAAAACATCTGGGACTGGTGGATGGAAGAAGGCAAGAACCGCGAACGGCTTGGAGAACTCATGAAGCGCCAGGGCATGCAGAGGCTGCTTGAAATGACAGGCATTAAAGCAGATGCGCGGCATGTTCAGGAACCACGCACCAACCCGTACATCTTCTGGAGAGAAGATGAGGTTGAAGGCGGATTCGATCGTGATATCAACGAATTCAGAAAACACCATCAGAGATAGGGGGAAAATATCATGGCTTTTGTATCATCAGGTTACAATCCTGACAAACCGATGGAAGATAGAATAACCGACATCGGTCCAAGAAAATATGACGAATTTTATCCTCCGGTTATCAAGAAGAACAAGGGAAAATGGCTGTATCATGAAATCCTGGAGCCCGGCGTTCTGGTCCATGTTTCCGAAACCGGTGACGAGGTTTACACCGTCAGAGCCGGTGGTGCGCGCCTTATGAGCGTGGAACATATCCGTGAAATTTGCGAAATCGCCGACAAACATTGTGACGGATACCTGCGATTCACTACTCGCAACAACATTGAATTCATGGTTGACAGCAAAGAGAAGGTAGAGCCTTTAAAGCAGGATCTTTTGAGTCGCAAGCAAGAAGGCGGCTGTTATAAGTTTCCCGTAGGCGGTACCGGTGCCGGAATTTCCAACCCCGTACACACTCAGGGCTGGATTCACTGCCACACTCCGGCCACCGATGCCTCCGGCCCGGTAAAGGCAGCCATGGACGTGCTGTTTGATGATTTTACCAGCATGCGGCTTCCGGCAAAGCTTCGCGTTTCTCTGGCCTGCTGTCTCAATATGTGCGGCGCGGTCCATTGCTCGGATATCGCCATTTTGGGCTATCATCGTAAGGTCCCCATGCTGGACCATGAATATCTGGACAAAATGTGCGAAATCCCGCTGGCCATTGCCGCATGTCCGACATATGCAATCAAACCGGCCAAAGTTACTCTTGAAGACGGATCCAAGGTAAGCAGTGTGGCCCTGAATGTACCCAGATGTATGTTCTGCGGGAACTGCTACACCATGTGCCCGGCAATGCCCATAGTTGATGATGTGGGCGACTGCATCGTTATCATGGCCGGCGGCAAGGTGTCCAACCGCATCAGCGCACCCAAGTTTTCCAAGGTCGTTGTGGCTTATTTTCCAAATGATACGCCCCGTTGGCCCCAGACCACGGAATGTATCAAGAACATGGTCGATGTCTATGCCAAAGAAGCCAGAAAGTATGAACGTTTAGGTGAGTGGGCTGAAAGGATCGGATGGGAAAGATTCTTTGAAAAGTGTGAGTTGGAGTTCACCCATCATCTCATCGATGATTTCCGTGATCCTGCTTACTTTACCTGGCGCCAGACAACGCAATTTAAGTTCTAAATGAAAAGAAACCCGCAGGGGACACAGCCGTGTCCCCTGCATTTTAAAGAAGAAAAGAGGCATAATAATGGATCAAGCGGAAGCAACTGAAAAAATTGTTGAGGCCCTCCAAAAGAAAAAAGGAAAAACCAAGTTTTACTTCAACGACCTGGCGAAAATACTGGACATGAAACCCAGGTTGGCCAAGAAGCTGATTAACAAAATGGTAATTGATGAAGTGCTGGAATACTGGTCCAGCGGAAGTACGTCGCTGTATGGACTCAAAGGCGCCGGCAAGCAGCATGCGGCCGACGGTGAAGATTAGAAAGCTATGCCGTTAATAATAGACCTTCGTAACCGTTCACTGACAATACCCGCGATGCCTATTCCCGAAAAGTACTATTCCAACGCCCAAATAGTACCGGTCACCCATTCATAAAGACATCGCCCTTCGGAAAGAAGCATTGCCATATAAGCTGGTAAACGGTTACAGTTTTTTAGGCCTGTTTAACTCTTTTCATCGGATTCTGAAAAATCCACCCTACCTTAAATAAAACACTTCTATGCAGCAACAAATGAATTTCCCCAGACTTGTAATTGCAGCCCTGCGAGGAGGATCGGGTAAGACCATACTGTCGGTCGGAATCATTGCTGCATGGAAAAAACTTGGAAAACAAGTATCTTCTTTTAAAAAAGGTCCGGACTATATTGACGCTGGCTGGCTAGCCCTTGCGGCAGGCCGGCCCTGTTATAATCTAGACACCTTCCTGATAGAAAAAGAGCACGTTCTCCATTCATTTCTAATTCATTCCTTAAAGTGTGACATCTCAGTTGTTGAAGGTAATCGGGGACTTTACGATGGTATAGATCTGGAAGGGAGTACAAGCACTGCCGAACTTGTAAAGCTACTCAAAGCTCCTGTTATTATTTGCATCGACGCAACAAAGACCACTCGAACCATGGCGGCTGCTGTCCTGGGATGCATGAAGTTCGATCCGGATGTCGAGATAAAAGGGGTTATCTTAAACCGCGTTGCCGGACCCCGGCACGAAAAAATCCTTAGAAAAAGCATTGAATATTACTGTGACATACCCGTACTGGGCGCTGTGCCAAAACTGGACTGGCAGAATTTTCCAGAACGTCACATGGGGCTTATACCAACACCCGAACATTCATGGGCCCAGGACTCGATCAATGATGTATCTCAAATAGCTGATCGCTATCTTGACCTTGACGCTTTGGCCGAAGTTGCCCGAAATGCCGCCGCAATCCCTCTTTCATACAACCTTCGCGAAAGTATCCGTCATCCGTCATCCGTCATCCGTCATCCTGAAATTAGGATCGGCATAATCAAGGATTCGGCCTTTCAGTTCTACTATCCGGAAAATATCGAGGCGCTTGAAGCGGCAGGTGCAGAAACAATATTTATAAGCCCACTTTCAAGCGATACCATTCCGCCTGTAGACGCTCTTTATATCGGCGGCGGATTCCCTGAAACACATGCCCGGCAACTGGCGCAGAACATAAAATTCAGGGAGCAATTAAAGTCTTTGGCGGAAGAGGGCCTTCCCATATATGCTGAATGCGGAGGCCTGATGTACCTGGGGGAAGAACTGGTGCTGGATGAAAATTCGTATCCCATGGCCGGGGTTTTACCGATTGTTTTCGGTTTTTCCAAAAAACCCGAGGGACACGGATACACTATAGTTACGGTTGAAGAAAAAAACCCGTATTTTAAGGTGGGTGCCCAACTTAAGGGTCATGAGTTTCATTATTCGCGAGT
>JAZFVY010000495.1:0-2850 GCA_036447975.1 Desulfobacterales bacterium | reverse complement strand
ACCCATATAAAAAAAAGACCTTGAATATTTCAAAAAATGGTTGAAATATCCTTCCAAAGTTAATTTTTAGAAAAATTGTAAAAATTAATCAGCATTTTTGCCTTTTAATTGAATTTGATTTTGCTGGTCAAATGGCGTGAGCAGAAATGTGTATTTAGCAAAAGGCATCTTTCTGGCAGGAGGTAACCTGTTTTTATCACAGGTGAAAATACCCGATGGCTACTAACTTGCTGATAATAAAGCGAACCGGAAAGGTTGATTAGCCAGCAATTTCAGATAGTTGGCAAGTGCCAATAATTTATGTGGTATTTAAAAAAAACAAGAATCTTCTGATTTCTTTATTTTTTACGCTTTTTTGGAGATTTTCAATTTATTGGATGATATCAAATTTCGTGAAGCAGAGGAACTGTGAAATATCAGCTTATTGGACTCTGGAATCTTTTTTTCATTTATCCTTGACATGAATTTGCAAGTTGTTTATATGCCTTCTCGTAAGTGTGATTGTTCTGATTATTACATTTTTATCCTGAACCGTCGCCGTAACGGTCTGCGTTTGATGGCTAATTTGGCATCATTACCCCTTGATAAAACCTTGATAATATTTGAATTTTGGGAGCGGTCCTGAGTATGAGGCTTAACAATCTTTTGTCGCAAAAAAAAGCCGCTATTATTAAAAAGTGGTTTGCCTTGGTGATTGGGACCTATCCTTCCGACACCGCTAAATTCCTAAAAAGTAAAAAAAACCCTTTTGCCAACCCAGTGGGCAGAACCATTTATCGGGGATTGGAGACATTATTTGCGGAACTTCTCAAAGGAATAGATTATGAAACCATAGCATCCTCCCTCGATCCAATCATCAGAATCAGAGCTGTTCAGAACTTTTCCCCTTCACAAGCCACTGGTTTTATTTTTTTTTTAAAAAATGTCATTAGAGAAAGCTTACGTGAAGAGATTTTAGAAGAACAGATTATCAACGAGCTGCTCCTTTTCGAGTCAAAGATCGATGAACTTAGCCTTATTGCTTTTAACCTTTATATGCAATGCAGGGAAAAGATCTACGAACTTAAAGCCAATGAGATGAAAAACAGAACTTTCAGGGCATTTGAAAGGGCTGGTTTGGTAAGTGAGATGCCGGAGGTTGAACCGGATCTCAAACCTATAATTAATATTAAAGAGGCTTCAAACGACAGCTAAGTTTGCTCAAAATCAGCAGGGATTTTAGCATGCTCCTGCTTCCTGAAAAGATTTTGGACAAATATTGCAATTTTATTGAAGCCTTAGAGTGAGGTAACGGTATAATGAATTTTAGCTACTTGTATTCCCTCATAGCGGTTATCCTACTTTTTTTGTTTGCCTATTTTGGCGTTAAAGTGCCGGGGGGTGAGTACTTTTTCGGCATTTTTATACCTTTTCTGGCCGCAATCACTTTCATTGTTGGGTTTATCTACCGGGTCGTTGACTGGGCGCGTTCACCGGTGCCCTTTAGTATTCCCACAACCTGCGGCCAGCAGAAATCTCTCCCCTGGATCAAATCCGCGCCCATAGAAAACCCGTCAACGACCGGCGGTGTTATCGTGCGGATGTTTCTGGAAATCGTCTTTTTCAGGTCATTATTCAGAAATACAAAACAGAAGTTAGAAGAGAGAGACAAGCTTTCCTATGAATGGGAAATATGGCTGTGGGTCGGTGCTCTGGCATTTCACTGGGCCTTTTTTACCGTGGTGTTTAGACATCTGCGATTCATTCTTGAACCTGTTCCGGCCTGCATCCAGATAGTTGAAAATTTGGACGGTTTTCTTCAGGTCGCCCTGCCGGGACTTTTATTGTCCGGCGTCGTCCTTCTTGCTGCTGTAACCTTCCTGTTTCTTAGAAGAATATTTATTCCACAGGTGAGATATATTTCACTGGCCGCAGACTTTTTCCCTCTCTTTCTGATAATGGGCATCGCTTTTACAGGCATTTTAATGCGCTATTTCACCAAGGTTAATATTGTGGGCATTAAAGAGTTCGCCATGGGATTGGTAACGTTACACTTCAATATCCCTGAAGGAGTCAGCGGCTTATTTTATGTACATATCTTTTTTGTCAGCACTCTTTTGGTGTATTTCCCCTTCAGCAAGCTCATGCACCTGGGTGGGATATTCATGAGTCCCACCAGAAATCTGACCACTAACAGCCGCATGAAGAGACACATCAACCCGTGGAATTCTCCTGTCAAGGTTCATTCATACGAAGCTTATGAAGATGAATTCAGGGAGAAAATGGTCGAAGTTGGATTGCCGGTGGAGAAGATGGTAGAGCCGGAACCCCCGAAAGATGAGACAGAACCGCCAGAAGAATCAGAGGAAAAGGAGTAAGTAATGTCAGATCCAACACCAGAAGATCTATTGTCAAGCATTGACACCAAACCTCCCCAAACAGGATGGATGGATACCCCTGTTGAAATAAAAAAGGGGATTTATTGCTACGCTTCGAATCCAAAGAGTGTTGAATATGTCGGTCTTCCCTATCCAAGGCAGTGGAACCCGATTGAAGAGGACTGGCAACTGCCTGAGAACTGGAAGGAGATAATTTCCAAGGGCTTCAAGGAAAGGCTCGACAGGTTTCGTTCCATAAAAGTTTTTATGGACATCTGTGTGCGTTGCGGGGCCTGTGCCGACAAATGCCATTTTTTCATCGGTTCCGGCGATCCCAAAAACATGCCGGTCCTGCGAGCCGAACTTCTTCGCTCGGTTTATAGAAATGATTTTACTGCTGCCGGTAAGATTCTTGGATCCATCGGAAAAAGCTTCAAAAAGATTGCCGGTGCTAGAGAAATGACTTTGGATGTTTTGAAAGAGTGGTGGTACT
>JAZFVY010000494.1:0-6589 GCA_036447975.1 Desulfobacterales bacterium | reverse complement strand
GAAGTCGAGGCCTTGATCACCAAAATTGTTGACACGCCTGTCCCAACCATATACGCAAATGGATTCCTAAAAGTGGACGGACTATATATTTACCAAATGGAAAATTTCGGTTTTCGATTGGTTCCGATATAAACTGGACAGAATTAAACCCGGTTAAATAGGCTTTGCATTTAACTGGGCAGGCAGGATATTAGTCAGGGCTTGACCGAAAATCCCATTTTTTAGGTCAAAAATTCGTAATACTAAGCACGAAATCTGAAACTCTGTTATTCTGTCAAATAAATGTGTGAGTATATCTTCATGCTGTATTCTAATGTGTGCATCGATTCATTCGGTTATGAACTGGCCCCTAACGTGGTCACATCAGAAGACATTGAAAAACGTCTGGAACCGCTGTATAAGGCACTCCATTTTCAAAAGGGACAACTGGAAGCGTTAACCGGAATCCATGAACGCAGGTTCTGGGATCCGGGTTACTCCATGCATAAGGGGGCAATAAAGGCAGGACAAAAGGCTATAGATGCTTCCTCGGTTTCCCCTGAAGACATCGGCATGCTTGTCTATGGCGGAGTCTGCCGGGACAATTTAGAGCCTGCAACTGCCTGCGCTGTATCCCAGGGCCTTGGTTTTGGTTTTGAAACCCAAATTTATGATGTTTCAAATGCCTGTCTGGGGGTCTTAAATGGAATAATCCATGTTGCAAATGCCATAGCGCTTGGCCAGATCAAGGCTGGTCTTGTAGTATCGTGCGAGTCTGCTAGACAGATCATAGACTTCACCATTGACCGTCTCCTTGAAAAAAAAGATATGGACTACTTTAAACAGACCATTGCGACTTTAACTGGCGGTTCGGGAGCAGTGGCAGTGCTTATGACCGATGCATCCATTTCCGACCAAGGTCATCGTCTTTTAGGAGGGGTTGTTCGCAGTTCAACCGTGCACCATAAACTGTGCCGCTGGGGACCTGATACCGGAATACCGGCCAGTGGACTGCATGTAATGAAGACCGATTCCATCGGCGTCCTCCAGCATGGCGTGGCACTTGGCATAGAAACCTACAAAGAGTTTAAGAAAAAACTCTCTTGGCCGGATGACAAGCCTGACAAGGTCATTTGCCATCAGGTGGGCGCAACCCATCAGAAAAACATCCTTGACTCAATTGGAATTTCCAAAGAAAAGGATTTTACCACTTTTAAATACCTGGGAAATATCGGCACGGTATCCCTACCCATTACTGCGGCAATCGCTGCAGAACGCGAGTTCCTTGTAAAAAATGATCTGGTCGGTTTTTTCGGTATCGGTAGCGGTCTGAACTGCCTGATGCTGGGGATAAGGTGGTGAAAAATCGAGTCTATCCTGTTAATTATGTGAAAAAGTAAAGAATCCGAGCCCAGAGGATCCGGCTTTGATATACCCCTGGAAGGGTCTGTTTTACTTAAAACAATACAAGTTAAAAGTGCTAAAGTGATCTAAAGTGCCTAAAGTTTTGGAGTCGCTCGCGCAGCGCAGGCGCTTGCGCCGCGTGTCGCTCCACTTTTTTATATTATTGGCAGAATTCCTTAACTTTAGCTCACTTTAAACTTTAGTTCACTTCAAACTCTTGCAGCAATTTTACAGGCTGAGACGGAGAACTCTGACATGCCCCAGAGTACCAGGTTTTCAAGGGCAAAACATACTTTCTATTGGTTCTGTGGTTAATTAATTTTGACGGTTTCGTAAAAAGTCCAACTTCTGCGTTGTGCTGCATTCCGTAATCATTCAACGTACGGTAAGTACGCCTCATGATTACAAAATTTGCACGCCTTGAATTTGAACTTTTTACGAAACCGTCTATATCGGACTTTTTACGAGTTCATCAATTTTGGATAGAAAAAAACAAATAAATATTTCTGCTTTCCGTCATCTATACCCGTTTGAATCAAATTACTTCGACTTAAACGGTCTGAAGTATCATTTCCTGGACCAGGGTAAAGGCGAGCCGGTTGTAATGATTCACGGAAATCCAACCTGGTCTTTCTATTTTCGTGAACTGGTAAAAGGGCTGTCGCCGCAATTCCGCACCATTGTGCCGGATCATATCGGCTGTGGTTTGTCTGATAAACCCGATATTAAAAGATACGATTACAGTTTGAAAAGCCGTGTCGACGATTTAGAATCCCTTATTGATCACCTTGGGTTAAAGGAGAAAATTACCCTGGTTCTACACGATTGGGGTGGGATGATCGGCATGGTATATGCCTTGAGGCACCCGGAAAGAATCCATCGTATAGCCGTCATGAATACCGCCGCCTTTCTCTTGCCGAAGAGGAAAAAGCTCCCTTTCAGTTTGTGGATTGTCCGGAATGTCAAACCATTTGCAACCCTTACGGTTCTCGGCATGAATCTTTTCGCCTATGGTGCCCTGTTTATGGCATCATACAAAGGACTCAAAAAAGATGTCAAATCAGGACTAATAGCCCCGTACAACTGCTGGTCAAACAGGATTGCAACATTAAAGTTTGTTCAGGATATTCCTCTAAGCGAAAAGGATCCAAGCTACAGCCTGGTCAAGTATGTGGATGAAAACCTGTATAAACTCAGCCACATTCCCATGCTTATATGCTGGGGCAAACACGACTTTGTATTTGACGCAGCTTACCTTTTGGAATGGCAGCAACGTTTCCCGAATGCTGAGGTCCATGCATTTTCAGATGCAGGCCATTATGTTCTCGAAGATGTTCCAGATGAGATTGTGGTTCTGGTCAAGGATTTTTTGGAAACATGAATGTTTGTTGGACGCGTTTTTCAAAAAAGCTGAATTGAAAGTACTCCATGAATAACTCCGGACAGACAAGGGATAATGATTTTGTTAACGTTTCGTCCTATCTAAAAAGGATGGCCCAAATAGAGCCGAATAAAAAGGCTGTTGTCTATCCAGAAGACCGTGAAAATTATGGCCGGAAGGCATATTCTCATCTTACCTTTCTGCAACTCGACCATGAATCCGACTGCCTGGCCCACGGGCTGGAAAAGGCCGGCATCACACGCGGCATCCGGACTATTTTAATGGTGAAACCAAGCCCGGAGTTTTTTGTTATTATATTTGCACTTTTCAAAACCGGTGCAGTTCCGGTTGTTGTGGATCCTGGAATGGGAATCCGTCGTATGATCAGCTGCTTCAAAGAAAGTCGGCCTGAGGCTTTTATAGGCATTCCCCCTGCACATGTGCTTCGAACAATTTATCCGAAATTTTTCAATACCGTCAATGTGTGGATAACAGTCGGTCGGCGCTGGTTTTGGGGAGGCTTAACCCTGAACCAGGTCCGCCGAATGCCTTGGAAACCCTATTCCACTGCTAAAACCAGGCAAGCCGATACTGCTGCCATCCTTTTTACCACCGGAAGTACAGGACCTGCAAAGGGCGCAGTATATACTCACGGAAACTTCGATGCCCAGCTTCACCATATTAAGTCCCACCTTGGCATTTCTATGGATGAAATAGATCTTTCCACATTCCCGCTTTTTGCTCTTTTCTGGCCTGCTCTGGGGATAACGTCAGTCATACCGGATATGGACCCCACAAAACCTGCCCTTGTTAACCCTGAAAAGATCATCGAGGCAATTCGTAGCCAGGAGGTCACAAGCATGTTCGCCTCACCGGCCCTGTTGAAACGCGTGGGTGAATTCGGAAAGCAAAAAGGTATAAAGCTGCCGTCTTTAAGAAGGGTAATTTCGGCCGGTGCCCCGGTATCACCATCTATTATAGAACAGTTTACCTCAATGCTGTGTGGCGATGCCGAGATTCATACACCATACGGCGCCACAGAAGCAGTGCCTGTCATATCCATCTCGAGCAATGAAATTCTGTCTGAAACCAGAAAACTCAGCGAACAGGGTTATGGTTTTTGCATAGGACGACCCATTAACGACTTAGAAGTTCGTATTATTAAAATAAGCGATGACCCCATCAAGGAGTGGTCGGAAGACTTTGTGGTTGAAAACGGCGAAATTGGTGAAATAACGGTAAAAGGCGACCTGGTAACCCGACAATACTTTGAAAGGCCTGAGGCAGACGCGCTTGCCAAGATCAAAGACGGAAATACCATATGGCACCGGATGGGTGATCTCGGCTGGGTCGATTCAAAGGGCAGAATCTGGTTCTGCGGCCGCCAAAGCCACCGCGTGACAACTGAAACCGGAACTCTTTTTACCATCCAGTGCGAAGCAATTTTCAACAATCATCCCCAAGTATTTCGAAGTGCCCTTGTGGGAATCGGCCCCCTGCACGAACAAAAACCGGTAATATGCATTGAACTGGAACATGACAATGTTGCTTACAACAAAGAGGAGATCAAGAATGAACTTCTTGAGCTTGCACAGCAGAATGAATTAACAAAGGACATCAAAATAATATTGTTTCACAATTCTTTTCCGGTAGATATACGTCACAACTCAAAAATTTTTCGTGAAAAGCTTGCTGTTTGGGCTGAAAAAAAAATTTAATCAGACCTGAAGCTCGTTTGAAATCGATTTGTTTTTAAAGAACTAAACCGTTACAAATAATACGAGAAATGAAAAAGGAAAAAAATATTACAAAAAAAACGCCCTCTAAAGTCCTGGTCTCAGGGGGGGGAGGTTTCCTGGGCGAAGCCATTGTTAAATTTCTTGTAGAAAGGGGCGATGATGTACGCAGCCTTTCACGCGGCTTTTACCCTGATCTGGCATCCATGGGAGTTGAGCAAATCCAGGGGGATCTCAGTGATAAAATCGCCGTTGAGCGAGCATGTAAGGGTGTTGATCTTGTTTTTCACACGGCAGCCAAAGCAGGTATTTGGGGAGATTATTCCGAATATTACAGGACTAATGTAACTGGAACCCAAAACATAATCTCTGCCTGCAACAAGTATGATGTTCCAAGGCTAATTTATACCAGTTCGCCTAGTGTTGTCTTTAACGGTACCGACATGGAGGGTGTGGACGAATCTGTCCCCTATCCTGACAAAATTCAAACACACTATTTGCAGACCAAGGCAATCGCCGAACAGCATGTTGTTAAGGCTACCGATGAAAGTTTAATGACAATAATATTGAGGCCGCATTTGATATGGGGCCCAAGGGATAAACATTTTCTTCCCAGGATCATCGAAAGGGCAAAACACCTGGTAAGGGTAGGAAACGGCAGGAACCTTGTGGACACAATTTACATAGACAATGCTGCTGATGCCCACATTCTGGCTTCAGACAGATTGGAAAAAAACCATAAACTTTCCGGAAACATCTATTTCATCAGCCAGGGTGAACCAATTCCGGTATGGGATATGGTAAACGCTATTTTAAAGGCAGCAGGACTTGAACCTGTCAAGCGATCGATTCCTCATAGGATGGCATGGCTGATTGGAGCATTTTTGGAATTTGCATATCAAGCATTTAATATTGGCGGTGAACCTCAAATGACCCGATTTCTGGCAAATGAGCTCGCAAAAGCCCACTGGTTCGATATCAGCGCCGCCAGAAAAGACCTTGGGTATGTTCCCCGGGTCTCTACGGAAGAAGGTCTTCGACGTCTTGAAAACTGGCTGCAAGATAAACAACGGGAATAAAAAAGGGCATCCCATCTTGCTTCAATGAGATGCCCTTTGTAATCGTATTTTATTTAACTTAAAGTTTAGAGACGTTCTTTGCAGCAGGTCCACGGTCGCTCTCTTCCACGTCAAAAGTCACCCTTTCTCCTTCATTGAGTGTTTTGAATCCGTCCATGGTTATTGCTGAGTAGTGAACAAAAATATCCGTACCATCTTCCCTTTCGATAAAGCCAAATCCTTTTTTATCACTAAACCACTTCACAATCCCTTCTGCCATAATGCTGACCTCCTTTAATAATTTTCAATTGTAGTCCCAAGCCTCAGGTCGACACTCTGGCAAAGAGGAAAGTTCCTTCAGAGCAAAATCGACCCTCATATTCAGCAGGGCCATTATCAAAAAACACCACCGTTAATTTTATTGTCAAACACCAATAGAAATGTCAAGGTAAAAAAGAAGCGCAATACGCATTTCGATTATTCTGCAATATATAAAATTATTCTTTCGGGTGGCACTCAATACAACCGGTCGGTCCGGTTTTCGGCAGCACTGTTGTTAATATCCTGTAAGACATTTCCATCTCTTTTCTCTTGATTTTTATTTCTTTGTGACACCCGACACATTGTTGATGAAAGGCATATTTATAATACTTGATGCCGGTATCCGTGTAAGATAGGTATTTTGTGGGCTTTCTCGGAGACTTAAGCAGATCATGACAACCTGATGTTGCGCAGGTGACTATTTTGGCATTTCCTTCCCATGTGTGATGACACGCTTTGCAATCATTAACAAGGTGTATTGAATGATCGAATTCTACCTGAGACCTCTTCTGCTTAACCAACGCATCCGGCTTAAGCATGATCTTTCCCATAGGAATACACATATCCTCCAGGGCTTGCTCACTTTCGCCTTTATTTTGCCCGGCAACTTCCATAGAGATCCCAAAAATAAAAACCATCATCAAACACAACACCCCAATACGTAATCTATTCATTCTCTTCCTCCTCATCAAATAGCAATAAAATTTGGC
>JAZFVY010000493.1:0-3824 GCA_036447975.1 Desulfobacterales bacterium | reverse complement strand
CTTGGGCTCCGTCTATTATAAAATCAATGTTTTTTTCTTTGCACAGCTCCCCCACCTGGTCTAATGGAAGGGGCATACCGGTACACCAGTGCACAGCCGATAAGGAGATGACCCGGGTTTTCTCGGTGACCAGATTTTTAAGCTCTTTAAGGAAGGTTTCAGGAGTTTTTTCCATGGGTGTTGTGACGATTTTTACACCTCTTTTTCCCAGGTGTCTCCAGGGGTAAACATTGCTCGGATATTCGTTTTCCAGCAGGATCACTTCGTCTTCAGAAGAAAGATTCAACCCATGGGATATAAAATTCATACCTTCAGCCGTGTTGTGTATAAGGCAAAGCTCATCGGGTGAACAATTTAGAAGATCACTGAGAATGCCTTTTATATTCTCTTTGACTTTTGGATAATTAGCGACCTCGGTTAAAATCCCCTCTCTTGCGTATCCTTCCATGAATCTGGAAAGAACTTCGACTATGTATTTTCCTGCCGGAACTACGCCACAGTTGTTGAGCCAGATCATCTCTTTGTTTACCGGATATGCTTTATAAATTGAATTCCAGTCCATATTCCCTTATTTCTCCTCCTTATGATATAGAAGCCTACCCCGGACAAGCCGGAAGAGGTGGCCTCTTTCGGCGCAGATAGAAAGCAAATTGTCTTTGCGTAAATGTTTTAACAACCTAAATCCTAAAACTTAAAACCTAAAACGGTTACTGACACCTATGATTTACAATCATATCGACAATCTTTTGTCGATGTTGCGTCACTAAGAGTCTATTAAACATTACTATTTATCATCCAGACAACAAATTGACAAATTATTATTTCCTTTCTTCACACAATTTCCATTTTATCATTTGAAATATTCAAATCACATTCAAAACAATATATTATTACAAATAATTTTATATTTAATATTTTTTCCTTGATATATTTTCAATATGGGTATTTATTATGATATAATTTTTCCTATCGATAAAAAAGGGCTATATGGTTAAGAGCGTTTTTAATTCTCTAAACAGCAAGCTTGTCCGCCTTTTGGCTGAAGACGGCAGGATGTCCGTCAGAGACATTGCCACACATCTCGGCGTGACCACCCCCACCGTCCGATCTCGAATTAAGAACCTCATTAGTTCCGGTATGTTAAAGATAGCTGGAATGATTAATCCTGACAATCATAAGGGGTTGCTCACGGCCATAATCGGAATCAATATCCAATCCTATGGCAAACTTGACGAAGCATTGGAGAAGCTGTCAAACATCGATCAGGTCCGCTGGGTGGCGGTGGTTACCGGGCGCTATGACGTCTTTGCCGAAGTTGTTGTCTTTGGCGGCATGGCCGAGCTGCACCTCCTCATGACCAAGGTCATTCCTAAGATAGGCCGGGTCACACAAACCGAGACCTTTGTCTTCACGAAATCGAGAGACAAGTGGACATCTATGCCCCAGGGTTTGAAAGATTTTTGAGACATTCGCATAAGTTGGGCTGGAGGATACGATGATGAAAAAATCTACCTTTTTACTCATGTGTGCCTTGTTTATGGTAGGTTCAACTTTTACTTCCTATGCTGAGCAGCCTAACAAAAAATTCACAAATACTCTAGGTATGGAGTTTGTGCTGATTCCAGCCGGTAGTTTCATGATTGGAAGTCCAAAAGATGAACCAGGAAGGTATGCCAATGAAATACAGCATCGTGTTAATCTGACACGTGCGTTTTACATACAGACAACGGAGGTAACACAAGGGCAGTGGAAGTCAATAATGGGGAAGAATCTTGCTGCCCATAAGGGGTGCGGGGATAACTGCCCGGTTGAGCAGGTTTCATGGGATGATGCGCAGGCGTTCATCCAGAAACTCAACCAGAAGGAAGGAACCGACAGGTACAGGCTTCCCACCGAGGCTGAGTGGGAGTATGCGTGCCGGGCGGGGAGCACGGCTGCATTTGCCAACGGAGGGATAACGGTAATGAAACTCAAATGCGGTTTTGACCCAAACCTGGATGCTATGGGTTGGTACTGTTTCAACTCGGGGAACACGATTCATCCGGTTGCCCAGAAAAATCCCAACGCCTGGGGCCTTTATGACATGCACGGCAATGTCCAGGAGTGGTGCCAGGACTGGTTTGGCAATTATCCTTACGATGAGGTTGCAGACCCAACCGGACCATCCTCGGGATCGTATCGGGCAATGCGAGGTGGCGTCTGGTACAGCTTCTCCCGAGACTGCCGTTCTGCGACTCGCTATGGGAGTCCTCCACGCTACAGATACTACTACCTCGGTTTTCGCCTTGCCAGAACGCCTTAGGTTTGGGCAGAAAAATGAACCGAGAAAAACATAGATAAAAAATATTGAACAATACGCAAGAAGGATAAAAAGTGTTGATAAAAATTCTTAAATAAATAATGATACTATATATGTTTTAGGAGTATTCACTTTGCTAAGGTTAAAAGTCCTTAAGTTTTTGAATTTATATTGTATTCATCCCTGGACATATCGCTCATCTGCCTACTGTTCAAGGATAGCCGCATGCCGATGGCCAGGATATTATACGGCTGTATGGGGTGCGAGAGAAGTTACTTATTGGTAATTGAGGAGGGAGCATTTGCGGCTCGATTTGAAAGGGCCGGATGCTATTTTTATGTTTCACATTTAACATTGAAAAGGAGGAATTAGTCATGAGAAAATTGTTGATTAGCGTATTGGTTGCTGTTTTTACACTCGGTTTGGTTGGGACGGCCGCTGCAGACACCGTAGCGGAGATCATTAAACGGGGTGAACTTCGCGTGGCCTGCCAGACACAGGGGCCTCCGATGAGCTTTGTGGATAGGAAAGGCGAGCGGTCAGGGGCAGTCATCGAGATTGCCCGCCTTATGGCCAAGGAAATGCGCGTTAAGGTCAAATTCTTGAGTTACGATTGGGACGGTCTCATCCCGGCCCTCATGGCCAAAAAAGCGGACATACTGGCCGCTGATATGACCCCAACCCTCATGCGATCGCTAAAGGTCTCCTTTACCGATGGCTACTACGATGTATACGCGGCATTTTTTGCGAAGAAGGGAGCTAAGTATAAGTCTCTGGCCGATATCGATCAGCCGGGTGTGAGGGTGGCCGTCCTGTTGGGCAGCACGGGCGAGACTGACGCAAAGAAACTCTTGAAAAAGGCGGAGATCAAATCTTACAAGGGCGGCGGTCCTATGCTCATCAACGCTGTCATGGGCGGCAAGGCCGACCTTGTCTTTAATGACGCCTGTTCGGTCGTAGCACAGTTGGCTGACTTTCCGCCCGACAGCATGGAGGCTATACCCGGGCAATACTCGGAATTTCCCGTTAGCTTTGCAGTCCGGCCTGAGGATGCGCATCTTTTGCGTTGGACCAATCTTTTCTTCTACTGGATTCGCTCGGACGGTCGCCTGCAGACCATCAATGACTACTGGATTAATACCCTGGATTGGAGGAAGGATCACTAATACTCTTTACAAGCCTGGAATACTGAGGGGCGGAATCCTCGACAGCGTGGCATAGCCGCGTTGTCGAGGTTAAATTCGAATATGTGCCGGAATGGGTTGAATTTAATAAGTTTAAGAGAGACCTTTGAAAAATGCTCAATTTTGTTCAAGTTCAAGGCAGGCGAAAATTTTAACCACAGGAATACATTGAGTATTTTGAGGATAGCGCTAAAGCTTCACTTCGTGCAAAATGTTGAGCCTAACGCAGAAATTGGGCAAAAGGGGGCGTTTTGCAAAGGCAAGGCCGTGGTTCTTGACAAAGCTCCTCGCTTCTTCCTCACAGTTATGAATGTCCACCCCGCCGTCGCCCACGATCAATA
>JAZFVY010000492.1:0-3654 GCA_036447975.1 Desulfobacterales bacterium | reverse complement strand
GGAAGGCGAAAATTTTAACCACAGGAATACATTTAGTATTTTGAGGATAAAGCTAAAGCTTCACTGCGTGCAAAATGTTGAGCCTGACACAGAAATTGGGCAAAAGGGGGCGTTTTGCAAAGGTCTCCTATTCAAATCCACACCAAGTCGTAATGTTTCCCACCGGTTCCCGGGTGCTCACCACCTTGTTGGCAGGAAAATCATAGTTGGGGTAACCAATGGCAATGGAAATCTTTATCCTCTTTGACGCTGGTATTCCTGCAAATTTGTTCAATACCTCAGGATACGCTACGCCCTGGTTCGCAATACAGGTGCCAAGACCATATTTAAGGGCGGCAAGGCATATGTTCTGCGTTACGGCGCCTATATCGAATAATGGCCTTGGATAGTGCGCCAATCGATCCACAGAGATAATGATAGCTGCCGGGGCATTGAAGTAGCGGAAACCTCTCTCCATCCAACGCGCCCTTTTCTCTTTGTCCTCCTTTGGTATCTCCATGAGCTTGAAAATCTGCTTGGCTATTTCCACTTGGCGACGCCGATAGACGCTGCCCGAAGGCCACCCTTCATTATGAAGGTCTGGATTGGGCGGCGCACCGGAATTCAGGCTTTTTATATTGGCCTGTCTGACATTATCAAGGACATCTCCGGCTAAAACAGTGAACTCCCACGGCTGGCTGTTTTCTGCAGACGGGGCTCGGGCTGCGATTTCCAGGATTTCCTTTAGAATCTCTTTGGGAACGGGATCTGGATGAAAGTCTCTGATACTCATTCGCGTTCTGATGGCTTCGACGATGTCCATAAATTTTCTCCTTAAAATATTCGGGTTACTGCCTTCTGAAAGCCCATGATCTGCGGTTCAGCGGTTCAAAGGCAATCGTTTAAGCTCATCCCTTTTCCATTGACAAAAAAAACAACCTCTATTTATAATGAATTGTATCAGATCAGAATATTCCTAAGCTACTTCTTATAGCTATTCTCAAAATAACATTCCAAATGGGATTGATCGGTTTGAAGGTTCCCTGCAGGGATCTTCAAACCGATCTATTAACAAACGGAACATATTTTTTAAGAACAACTATTTGTTCCAATAACATTTTTCTTTAATTCACTACAAGCCCGGATATTTTAAGTGCAGGCTGTTATGAAAGGAGACCTTTGAAAAATGCTCAATTTTGTTCAAGTTCAAGGAAGGCGAAAATTTTAACCACAGGAATACATGGAGTATTTTGAGGATTACAATTTGAGTCTGTCACAGAAATTGGGCAAAAGGGGGCGTTTTGCAAAGGTCTCGAAAGGAAGGAAGGTATCATGTCACTTTTTCTTGTACAGCACGGCAAGAGCTTGCCCAAGGACAAAGATCCGAAAAAAGGCCTTTCTGAAGAGGGAGCTGCTGAGACAAAGCGTATGGCGGAGGTTGCCAACGGATACGGGGTTCATGTATCGCGCATTACACACAGCGGCAAGACCAGGGCTCGCCAGACCGCTGAGATCTTTGCTTCTGCTCTGGAACCCGAAAGTGGAGTACAGGAAAGCAGCGGGCTGAATCCTTTGGACGATGTAACAGCATTTGCCGGCAACATAGATAGCACTGAAGGTCAAATGCTTGTCGGCCATCTTCCCTTTATGGAAAGGATGACCGCCTATCTATTAACGGGGTCAATGGAAAAACCCGTTTTCAAATTCCAAAACAGCGGTATTGTATGCCTTGATAAAGATCCGGATACCCAGTCCTGGGTAATCAAATGGGCGCTTATGCCAAACATCGGATAATAAAAACGTATCATGACCCGAGCCCGTCGCTATGGCCGCTTCTTGCTGCCGGCACTTCTCTTCCTTTGCAGCAGCTGTGCCGGAAAATACTTCCGCGATGCTGGCAAGCCGCCTTGGCCTTCACCTTTTTTTACTCTCTCAGCTTGGCCGTATAAAGAATACTGGACAGGTATTGTCTTCAACGGAGCCAAGGTTGGCTTCTCCCATTTCAGCTTATCCCCATCCAAATCAGCCCCGGATCGTTTTGATATCCGATCTGAAGCCGCGCTTTGCATCCGTTTTTTGATGTTTGACAAAAAAATCAACCTCAAATCTTATGACCAGGTGGGCAGAGACCTTTCTCTGGAATGCTTTTCCTACGAATACGACCTTGACGGGAATTGGATGAAACTGAACGGCCGGCTGGCGGATAATCAGCTTGAAGTAGATATCGAAACCCGGGGCCAGAAGCGCCGACAAACCATACCAGTGAAAGGTAAGCTTTATCCAACAAGTATCATCGGGCTATATCCGGCAATGCACGGGCTTGAAATCGGTCGCTCCTACACCTATAAGGTTTACGATGGTGAAACTCAGACCGTTAGTCCGGTTGAACAAAAAATCTTGACCTATGAAGAGAGCGATCTGTTCCCCGGACAGGCCTTTAAGATAATCACCCGTCTTCACGGCCAGGAGGTCACCACCTGGATGGACCCAAAAGGCAAACCATTGCTGGAAATGTCAATGAGGGGTGTCATCATTTCCGAGCTGGAAAGTAAATCTACAGCCATGAGATACCTGACACAGGCGGCAATAAACAAAGAAGAGACACTGCTCGATTTCAGCCTGATCAAAAGCGATATTACCATTTCAAACCCGAGACAGGTCAAATTTATGAAAATAGCTTTTTCCGGCATCGATAAAAATATGAGCATGCCGGTTGATGAGCGACAACATTGTGAACGTAAAGAAAATGAAGTCTTATGCCGGATTTTCTCACAAATAGAGGATGGCGACGGTCCAATCAAATCCCGCAACCATGGCTGGGCAAAACAATATCTACAGCCTTCATACATCGTTCCAAGCCACAACCGGCTGATTCAACAAACGGCAAAAGAAATCGTGAGCAGCTCCGACATAACGTATCAGCGAATCCCTTTGCTTCTGGTCTGGATTAAAGAGAATATTAAACAAGAACCTGTGGATGTCTTTACGGCCCTGGATGTGCTTGACGGCAAAAAAGCAGAATGCCAGGGCCTTGCATTACTTTATACAGCCTTTGCAAGGGCCCTGGGAATTCCAACCCGAGTGGTCAGCGGGATCATTTATTCCAGGAGATACCAGGGCTTTCTGTACCATGCCTGGACCGAAAGCCTGGTGAACGGCCATTGGATCGCTGTAGACCCAACGTTTCAGCAAATGCCTGCCGATGCTACCCACATCAAATTCATCGAAGGAGAGAATATTTCCGATCTGTTACCACTGGTGGACTTGATCGGAAAAATAAAGCTGCGGATTATCCAGGTGGATGATTCGGAATAGAGAATAGTGAATTCATAACGTTGATTTCTATAGCTATTCTCAAAATAACGTTCCAAATGGGATAGATCGGTGTGATTTAAAGATGAAACATCCTCTTAAAACAAATAATAGTCCAAGCGGAGTCTTTCATTACGAGCCGTTTTCCATGAGTTTTATCCGCCTTCGGCGTGATTTTTCAGTAATAATTATACCTGAAGCGGAAATATTTTTATAAAGCTAAAGCGTTGACGATCTCGTAAAAAGTCAAAATTGCGATGGCAAAGTAAAAAGCTCCAAATTCAAGGCGCGCGAATTTTGTGTCATGAGGCGTACTTAGCGTACGCCGCAATGACAACGAAATGAAGCGCAACGCAGAAGTTG
>JAZFVY010000491.1:0-3689 GCA_036447975.1 Desulfobacterales bacterium | reverse complement strand
CCCGGTTGATAGGCCATGCACAGGTTACCTATATCGGCCTGCCCTGCAATAACACCATCCATCATGCCCTTGGCACCGAGTAGAGTACCTCCGGGATAGGTGTCAATAACAACCTTTCCGTTGGTGCGCTTCTCCACCTCTTTTTTCCACCTCTCCATCTGAACACATGGGAAGGTAGGTGCGGGTGGAAAGTTGGCATAGCTCAGTTTGACCGGCTCGGCCTTGGCGTTTGCAGGCATTAAAATCACTACAAAAAATGCTACAATAATAATTCCAATAATAACTAGTCCCGATTTTTGCCTCATTTTCTCCTCCTCCTAAATTGTATGTTGTGTATATTTTAAGGGTTTCGATCCGGCACGGATTATTCGATCGGTTCCCTTGAACCGTATTGCGCCTTATCTCGATACGCCGTTATAAGTTCCTTCTAATAAACTAAAACAACATGTGAGTCAACATCGATCCGACATCGAACTTTGACAAATTGAAAACCTAGCCTAACTTCTCTATAAACCCTTGACTAAAAAAGATATTTCTATTATAGTATAAAAGAATATAACATCCTTAAAACACCACTTTTTTTATAGACTTATTGAGGTGCCAATTGTCTTACACCCCGAAAATTCTGGTAGTCGACGATGATCCCACTATCTGTTATGTTATGGAACAAACGTTATCACCCGATGGTTATGAAATAAAGTCCGGCAACAGTGGCCGTGAGGCGTTGGAATTTCTGGCCGAGATTACTTTTGACCTCGTCCTCCTGGATATAGGACTGCCGGACATGGACGGTTTCGAGACCATGTCGCATATTCATCGCAAAAGTCCGGATACCCTTGTCATTATGATGACAGGAGATGCAACCATAGAATCAGCAGTTAAGGCGCTGAAGGGCGGCGCCTATTATTACCTGACAAAACCGTTTCATATCGAGGCATTGCGAAAGACAATAATAAATGCCCTTGATCATAAAAGGCTTGAAAGTCATCGCAAGCAGTCGCAGAAAGCGTTGCGGGAGAGCGAGAAACGCTTTCGTGATCTTGTAGAAAATTCATTGATTGGGATTTCCATTATCCAGAATAATAAAATCGTTTATCAAAATCCGGAACAGAGCGAGTTATTTAATCCTTTACCCAAAAAATTAGACGCTAATCTCTTAGAATATGTCCATCCGGACGATGTTAATAAGGTCAAGGGGTGTTATCAGAGCCTCATTTCAGGTAAGACCCGATCTGTGGAGGCTGATTTCAGGTTTTCTCCGCCGAGCAAAAAGGATACTAAAGTCGATATGAGATGGGTTCAGTGTCGCGCAAGTATGTTCAAACATAAGGGTAATGACGCGCTGCTGGTCAATACCATTGACATTACCCGGGCCAAGGACCTGGAACAAATTCTAAGAGTAAAGAGTAAGATGCTCTCCCTGGGACGTATCGCCGCCGGAATTGCCCATGAAATAAGAAACCCGCTAACCGGAATAAACTCCTATTTATATACCCTTGAAGATTTCCTGGATACGGAGAGTCTTGAACCTGAAAAAATTAAAATGATCAAAAAAATTGTCGGACGGCTCCAGGTTGCATCGAACAAGATCGAGTCTGTCATCAAAAGAGTCCTGGATTTCTCCAAGCCCGGTGCTCCTTCAATGGCCTTGGTAAACATAAATAAACCCCTAATAGAAGCTATCAACCTTTCTGCTGTCAGCCTTCGAAAAAACAACATCATGATAAAACAATCACTTGAGCAGGATATCCCGCACTGCTATGCCGATTCCCAATTAATAGAGCAGGTGATCTTAAACCTTATTAACAATGCTGCCAAGGCCCTGGAAAAAACAGAAGGTGACAGAATAATAGAATTAACCTCTGCTTCAAAAAAAAACAGTATTATCGTACGCGTTTCCGATTCAGGACCCGGTGTCCCGTTGGAACTTAAAGACAAGATGTTTGATCCTTTCTTCACCACAAGGCAAGACGGTTCCGGCATCGGTCTGAGCATCGCTCAGAGAATAATCGCTGACCACAGTGGTTCCATAGATGTCGGCTCAAGCAAGTTGGGGGGCGCTGAATTCAGGGTTGAACTCCCAATCGATAAAAGGAAACACAAAAGATGATATCTTTTACCATATACGTTGTTGATGATGAAGAGCTTGCAAGGGATGGAATATCTCTGGCGCTTCAGAAATATTACAATGTCAAATCCTTCCCATCCGCAGAGGCTGCTCTTGAGGCCATGATGAAAGAAACCCCCGATCTGGTTCTTCTGGATATCGGACTTCCCGGCATGAGCGGAATAGAGGCCCTTGAAAAAATCAAGATTCTCTATCCTGAAATAATCGTCATCATGATAACCGCCTATGAAGATGTCACGACCATAGTTTCTGCCATGAAGCTTAAAGCCTACGATTATGTGCTAAAACCGCTTCAGATGGACTCCTTAATAGTGACGGTTCGAAATGCCCTCGAGACGATTAAACTGCGAAAGGAGATCCAGTTACTCCATGAAAAATACCTCAAGGAGAATCTCCCCTGCTTTATCGGAGAGAGTGACGCTACTCATGATGTAATGGAAATTGTTAAAAAGGTGTCCCAAAGCACCGACACCTCGGTTCTTATCCTTGGTGAAACGGGTACTGGCAAAGAATTGATTGCCAAAGCGATTCATTACAGAAGCCCCAATTTCCAGGAACCGATTATCAGTGTGAACTGTGCTGCAATACCCAAAGAACTTATTGAAAGCGAACTTTTTGGATACGAAAAGGGCGCCTTCACCGGAGCAGAGGCATCGGGAAAAACTGGATTGATAGAAAAGGCTGCTGAAGGGACCCTGTTCCTGGACGAAGTGGGGGACCTGAGCCTTGATGCCCAGGCAAAGCTATTGCGGTTCCTTGAATCGGGTGAGTATTACAGAGTTGGCGGCACTAAGCAACAATGGGCCCGGACAAGAGTCATTGCCGCCACGAATCAAGATCTGTTCCTCATGATAGATGATGGCCGCTTTAGAAAAGATCTTTATCACCGGTTGGCGGTTGTTAAAATAGAAGTCCCATCCTTAAACCAGCGGCGGGACGATATCTTCCCTATTGCCATGCACTATCTATTTGAATTTTCACAAAAATTCGGAAAAACCTTTACTGGCATTTCCCCACGTACTGAAGCCGTTCTAAAGGAATTTAACTGGACCGGCAATGTTCGCGAATTGAAGAATGTTATTGAAAGGGGTGTCCTGCTTTCCGACGGGCCTGAGCTGTTGTTCCAGAGTCTTGGCTTAAAAGAGATAGGCAATGATGACGGTTCGAAAGAACTTGAAGATGGAACTAAGCTTCCATCCCTTTCCCCGCCTGGTATCGATTTCCCCTCAATTCTATCAACCATTGAAAAATATTATTTCCATGAAGCTCTTAAAATTGCCAAAGGCAATGAAAGTAAGGCAGCCCAGCTTCTTCAGATCAGTCGCGACACCTTCCGATACCGCAGAAAAAAACTGTCAGAGATCGATTGACAGTTAGCCCGCATTTCTCATGAAGAATTTATCTGACTTTTATTTTTCTTAGTAATTTTCAAGATATTAATCACTTAAATTGACATAGACGGATAATTTAATCAAACACTCCGAAATTTAAAAACCTTTGCAAAATGCTCAATTTTGTTCAAGTTCAAGCCTCCGGCCCGTGGGGCCTACGCCCCGGAGGG
>JAZFVY010000490.1:0-4981 GCA_036447975.1 Desulfobacterales bacterium | reverse complement strand
TCAAACAGAATGGAAAAATAATACGATATTAACAAATTATACATTAATTTATCTCAAGTTCGGAATTGCAGACTGTAATAGTGCAAAATAAAAAAAAGGCATTTGATGTTCTTCATGAGAAATTCGGACTAAATGCTTTCCATTAGCTTGCCAAGCCGGGCCAGATGCGTCCGTTCTTCGTCCGCAATCTGAGTCAGCACTTTTTTGCTTTGCGGATTGCTAGTTCTGTCCGCTGCACGCATATACAGGTCAAGTGCCTGGGCCTCTATGGACATTGCCAATGCAATTATGTCTTCCATAGAATCTAAATCAGGGTGAAAAAGGTTCATATACTCTTCAGTAGTAAGTCCTCCTTCTATCTCTTTACTAACCGTTTTTTTTTCAAATTCCTCACGATTTACTGATTTTCCGGTTATTGTGATGTATTCGTTGAAAATACGATCCTGGTGTTTAACTTCTATTTCAGACAGCTTTTGAAAAAGATCTTTGGTATCATTGTTTTTCACTTCTGTTATCATGGACAAATAAAAATCACGCAAACCAGCCTCAAGAGAATAAGCAACTACTAGTGTTTTCTCAGGAGATTCATCACCTGTGAAAAGTTCCAATCCAAGTTCCTCTTTGCCAAAGGCGGCCTTACTTTTCCAACCCTTAAATCCGCCGGCAACATTATATACATTTTCAAAACCCTTCCCTGCCAGCATCTGAGCAGCAACCCGGCTGCGCCCTCCTATTGCTCAGTAAATCATAGTCGGTTTCTTCAGATCGATTTCATCCAGTCTTTCGGAAAGCTCCGGCAGGGGGATAAGCTTGGATCCAGGTATATGACCTGCTTCATACTCATTGGGCTGACGTACATCTAAAATTGTAAACTCGTCAGGAGATTTATCTGCCATATATTTTCTGGCCTGTTCTGCATCAAAGGATTTTACGGGGGTTAAAAACTGTTTCCAGCGCATGTTATAATCCATATATTTTTGGTTTGTGGGTTATTCAGGGTTAAAGATTCGGGATAGTACGCTTTCAGGCAAAACATTTTCTTTTCTTGCAACTTCCCAAATGGTTTTACCGGTCTCATGGGCCTTTTTTGCGATGTCAGCCGCCCTGTCGTAGCCAATATGAGGAACAAGGCTGGTTGCAAGGGCCAAACTCTGCTCAATGTAAGCGGCACACTTTACGCGATTTGCTAAAACTCCGCTTAAACATTTTTCGGCAAAAACTTCAGAAGCCGAAGCCAGGAGGGTAATCGACTGCAACAGATTATAAGCTATTACAGGCAGCATTACATTAAGTTCAAAATTTCCGGCCTGTCCGCCCAGCATGATGGTTGTATCATTTCCAATGACCTGTGCTGTCACCTGAATCACCGCTTCCGGGATAACCGGGTTTATCTTCCCGGGCATTATGGAAGATCCTGGTTGAAGAGGAGGAACAGATATTTCACCGAGTCCGCACCTTGGTCCGGATGCAAGCCATCTGATGTCGTTGGCAATTTTCACCAGACTTACAGCTATGGTTTTTAAAGCTCCGCTTGTCTCAACCGCCGCATCCTGAGCTGCCTGGGCCTCGAAATGGTTTTTTGCCTTTTTAAAAGGCAACTTTGTTTCTTCGGATATAAGTGAAACGATCCTTGCGCCGAATTCCGGATGGGTGTTTATACCGGTTCCAACGGCTGTACCTCCCAACGCAAGTTCTGCAAGTCTTTCCTCAACCGCCATTATTCTTCTCACGCCGAGTTCTACCTGTCTGGCGTATCCAGAGAACTCCTGCCCAAGCGTCATGGGTACGGCATCCTGCAAGTGGGTTCTTCCGATTTTTTCAATATCATCAAATTCTGCCTTTTTTCTCAAAAGAGTTTTATGCAGAAAATCAAGTGAAGGTATCAAGTGCTGCTTAATAGACATTAATGCGGAAATATGAATCGTCGAAGGAATTACATCATTACTTGACTGGCCCATATTGACATGATCATTTGGATGAACCGGATATTTTCCTACTTTTTTGCCGGTAATAATTTCGTTGGCCCTGGAGGCTATAACCTCATTCATGTTCATGTTTGTGGAGGTCCCTGATCCGGTCTGAAAAACATCCACCACAAACTGGTCGTCATATTTCCCATCCATGACCTCACGAGAAGCCTCCAGAATCGGCTGGAAAATGTTTTTATCCAAAAGCCCGAGCTCAAAGTTCACACTTGCGGAACATTTTTTTATCAGTGCAAGGGCATTTATAAATGCTAAAGGGAGCCTTAAACCGCTGATGGAAAAATTTTCTACAGCACGCTGAGTTTGTGGTCCAAAGTAGGCACTTGAAGGAACTCGGATGGTCCCCATGGTATCTGTTTCTTCTCTAAATTTCATAGCTTTATTCTTGGGAGCTGAGTATAAAGAGGAGCGTTCGCTATCCGCCGGTATCAAACCCCTGACATCAAAGCCTGGAGCCTTCCTGAATCGTATTTTTGTGAAATCAGGGGCCCTTGATTTAAGACCTCGATGCGGTCGGTGAAGGTAGGCTTCTCTTCCTTATAGATTATTCCGATGGGAATTTTTTCGTCCCATTGTCTGGCAAGATTCATGGCTTTTTCGAAATTGTCCGGAACGTAATTTTCTTCAAACAGGTCATACACCCTTTTCTTATACCAGTCATATGTGTTGATCCGGTTAAATGAAACACATGGCTGCAATATATCAATCAAGCTGAAGCCTTTATGGGATATTCCTTCCTGGATCAGTCTGCTTAGATGTTCCATATTACCTGAAAAGCCCCGCGCAACAAACCCTGCTCCCAGGGAAAGGGCGACCGCAAGGGGATTGAAGGATTCTGAAATTACACCGTGAAGCTGTAAAGGTGTGACCATTCCAAAATCTGATGTGGGTGAAGCCTGACCCTTTGTAAGGCCATAGGTCTTGTTATTGTGTACTAGAAGAGTAAGATCCACATTCCGCCGGATAGCATGCATAAAATGATTGCCGCCTTCACCGTAACAGTCGCCGTCGCCTGAATTGACAAGTATTTTCAGGTTATGATTTGCCATCTTAGCCCCTGTGGCCAGGGGAAGCGCGCGACCGTGCAGGGCATGAAACATGTTACATTTTAAAAAATGCGGTGTTTTAGCTGCCTGGCCGATCCCGGATACTATCAGCAACTGTTCAGGCTGGATTTTTAAACTTACAAGGGCAGCTTTCATTGCCTCCAAAATCCCGAAATTCCCGCACCCGGGGCACCAATGATTTTTGTAAGAAGATTCATAATCTTTGATCCTGACCATATCATCACCTCAAATACTGTTTGACGCCGTCAACAATTTCATAAGGATAAAACGGTCTACCGTCATACTTTAATATTGCCTCCGAATAGACAAGCCCCGTCTGCTCTCTTATTAGCTGGCCCAGCTGAGCCGTAGAATTTTGTTCTACCATAAATAATTTATTTCCTTTATTAAGGACTTTTTTTGCTCCTTCAATGGGAAAGGGCCACATATCTACGAAATTTATGCACCCTGCATCTATTCCTTCACCTCTCAACCAGTCAACAGCTTCTTTTAAGGCACCTTCGGTAGAACCCCAGCCCACAAGTAGTACTTCAGAATCACCATGATATTCTTTTGGCTGATTCATCTCCTTGGTCATATACGGTACTTTAGCGTTACGCTTGTTTACCATGTTTATCCTGTCAGATATCGCTTCGCTGATATGCCCGTCCTCCCTGTGCTCATCACTCGATATTACAACTAAGGCTTTACCGGAACAGGGCAGGGCCCGTGGTGAAACACCGGAAGGTGTGATTGAAAATCGCCTGTATTCCGACGGGTTTTCAATATCGGCATCATAGGCTATGAATCGCTCAAGATGTTCAGGCGCAGTTAGTTGTTTTTCAGCAATATAAAGAGAATCTGAAAGATATTGATCAACAAGGATAATTGAAGGTACCTGGTACTTTTCAGAAAGATGAAACGCTCTTGCTGTTATTTCAAAGGCTTCATCCGGCATCCCAGGCGCAAAAACGAATCTTGGGAACTCGTCCTGAGACGCCCGGATTACAAATTGTAAATCCCCCTGGGCTGTCCGGGTGGGAAGACCGGTTGCCGGTCCCGGCCTTTGAGCATTGACGATAACAATAGGCGTTTCAGTAATTCCAGCGAGCCCCAGGCCTTCGGTCATCAAGCAGAAGCCGCCTCCCGATGTGGATGTCATGGATCTTACTCCGGCAAAAGATGCACCGATGATCATATTTACAGCAGCAATTTCATCTTCAGCCTGTTCAACTATAAGGGGAAAACGGTCTGAAAAAGAGGCAAGGTTAGCCATGATGCCGGTGGCCGGAGACATGGGATAAAAGGCTGCTATGCGGCAATCACCGGCAAGAGCACCAAGTGCAATGGCCCTGGAACCGTCAATGAGCGCTCCTTTGGGAGCGTTTGGTTTCCACACAAAAGACCATTTAAATGATACATTTTTTACGGCCTTATATCCTAACTCGGCAGCATCAAAATTCTTTTTAAGAGTATCAGCACCCTTTTTACTAAACTGTTCAGAAAGAACCGCTTTGCAAAGTTCGGAAGGCGTTCCCAAAAGGGCAAGGCATGCACCTGCGGCAACCGTATTCGAGAGGATCTTGTCACCAGCTTTTTGGGCGAGTTCTCCAAATGGAATCGTAAAGATGTTCTTAGCTGCAGATCCGGCATTTTCATCCATTATGATAAGACCGTCAGAATCAAGCTCGTCCTTGTGTAAAACATAAGTCTCCTGGTTTAATGCCACAAGGAGACTTACTTTGTGATGCGGCGCATGCACGGGTTTATCGCAAATACGTATCTGGAAAAAACTATGACCGCCTCGTATCCTGGATTCAAAATCATTTATTGCCATTATATACAGACCAGCCTTCTGGCAAGCTAAAGCTATAAGTTGCCCAACCGTCTGTATCCCCTGGCCTGCCTCACCTCCGATCTTAACGGTTATGTCTATACCCATATTTAATC
>JAZFVY010000489.1:0-3309 GCA_036447975.1 Desulfobacterales bacterium | reverse complement strand
TCCTAGAATGAGGGTATCACACCGAAACCGACGAGGTCAATGACTCAAAAAGCGACACAAATTCCCCGAGATCTCCAAGCCGTCAAGTTCAAGATAGACTCGGCCCTCCAGTAGACAGAGAACAACAAAAAAAGCCCTCAGAAATACTCCCCTTTTTTCCACTTCAGACACCTTGCGGATTATCTCTGCCCAACCTTTGGAAGGGAGATGATATTCTCTTTCAATGATAGGAGGACGAGAAGAACAAATCCCAGCTTTACGCATTTTGCCCCTGTGGGCATTTGAGTAGAGGCCATAGTAGCGAATCATATATTTGCCGACTCTTTCTGATTCCCAGCCCCAGGACACTAACCAACCTCCGAACTCTCGTTACAGGCTGTTCTGTGCGTTCTACGCGGAACTGGTCCAAGGTGAATGAATGAGAAATGATGCTATGTAACCGGACGTTTTAGTTGAGTTCGGCCGAAACCCAGGGATGCGAGATACCGGAAGGACTGTAATTGCAGCGTTTTCTGGTCGGCTGAGTTTTTTGACCCCACCGGGGGCTTGACCGTACAGTCGCCGTACCCCATATCATCGGCATAGATGACAATGATGTTGGGCTTCGCCGCGTTAACTTTATAGACCGGTACTCCGGACCTGAATGGATACGGAATTTCTACCTTCTTTTGTGTTTTAGTAAGAAATCCAAGGCAACAGAATCCACAATATCCCGGAGATCACTTCTGATGAAATGCCCTTGTCCTTTCACTTTGCAAAAGGCCACTTCAATGCCGGACTGACTGGAATATGTATAAACAACCACCTCATCACCTTTGGTCACTACTGCAGGGTCGGGCCGGCATCGGTTAAACGTTCGCCAGACATCGATGCGCTTCGCTGCCGAATACATCGTCACTTTCGGATTGGATGAGCCGTTGAAGCTCTTGTCTTGATCCCCAATAACTTGCATGATCGAAACTGGTTTCGTCTTTTCGCCTGGATCATGCGCGCCCTTTACCATGCCGCAGCTCATCGGAGACAACGCGGCGAACAGGGCGACTTCTTTGGCCAGCCGATAGCAAAATAGACCTCCACTGGAATGTCCGGTTGCATAAATGGCTTTTGGATCAACGATCTTGTTCGCAACCAAGACTTCAACCACTTTCAAAACGAATCCGACATCATCATGTTCTTCAGCATGGAAATTGTCCCTGAAGTTCCATTTGGCAAGAGGTAGCACCGCCTCCGCGCTGATGACAATCAGACTACGCTTATCCGCGTGAGGACTCCACCTTTTACTTGGACCGTCGGCTTTACCCCCTGCGCCATGGAAGCAAAATAAGACTGGATAGGGACCTTGGCGACCAAACGTCTTCGGTGTAGTAACAATCAGTCGCCTTGATCGACCGTCGTATTCGACCTGAATTTCATTGATTCCAGGAGAAAGCGACGTGAGTTCAGTTGCAAGAGCGCCTGATGGTTCCACGGTTAAAATGGCGGTCATCATTAGTAGCAGCATTATCTTCATTTGGTTCTCCTGCGATTGTTGTGGACGCAGAGGTTCGCGTGCAGATTAAAGGTTGCCCGAAATCCTTGACAGGATTCGCGTGTTTGCAATCTTCTGCCCGTTGACAAACAGACTCAGAACTTGGCCTCTTTTATACTTCCCGCCGTCTTTGTCCCAGACGATCGTCAGGTTCCGGCCATGGTAGCGTACATTATTTTTCCAAATTTCCACCTACTGACATCCTAGAATGAGGTTATCACACTGAAACCGACGAGGTCAATGACTCAAAAAGCGACACAAATTCCCCGAGATCTCCAAACAATCAAGTTTCAGATAAACTCCGCCCTTGAATCAGAAAAAAACAATCCCGAAAGCCCTCAGAAATACTCACACACCTGCCGGATTGAGCTCTATATCTGAATCTTTTACAACCGAAACTCCCGCGTTAACCAGTCTGCAGGCTGCATATGAAACACCTGCCTTTTTTATAGCTATATCAAAGTAGGAGTCAGCAAAACTGTCTATAACCGGTATATTGAAACCTGTTACAAGAATCAGCAGTATTCCGATTGCTATACCGGATATGGATTTTAATAATTTAATTTTGTTTTCGTTATACATTTTTTTTATCTGTTAAAATTATTTCTTAGTGCTTTTTTTGTTCTTAAATCCTTTAAGCTTTGCTTTCCGTGTATCCATTACTTTACTTAAAATTTTTCCTGTTTCTCTGGCATCTTTTATCAGGTTACGTTCCTCATGCGGCAAATCCGGGTTTTCGGGATATTGATTTGTAAGTGAGGGGATGATTTCCGGTTTTATTTTTGTACCCAGGGGAAACATATCCACAAAGCCGCCAACAGGGCAGTGGTTGCCATGTCCGCATGAAAAGCAGGCATATTCTCCCTGAACTGATATTTCTTTAACAGTATGCATTCTGGCATCTTCAAAATATGTTTCAATATCATCGACAACAGGTTCACCATTGCCCGTGCCTGCCACAGCAGCAATAACCCCCATCTTTCCTTCCAGGGGAAATAGAGAATTGTGACGGCCTGAAAAACAGACTCGTTCCCAGAAAGCTTGGCCCTTTGCATTCATATGATCCCAGTAGTTTGGCGCGCCAAATACAATTGCTTCAGCCTGATAGCATTTTTCCATCACTTCCTGGAAATCATCATCAAGAATGCACCGGTTATTTTTCACACACCCATTACATGCTTCGCAGGGCCTGATCAGTTTTCCTGAAAGACTGACAAATTCATATTCCCTGCCTGATCCCTCAAGAATGGCCCTGACTAATGATTCAGTGACTTTATTTTTTCTTCCTGCACTTATGCCAATTACTTCAGCCATTAGCATTTCCCTTTATTTTTAATTTAATATTTAAAACGCTCTTTTTGTCACGCTTAAATGCGTAGAATTATTTAACAGAGTTTGTCTCATATAAGCTGTTTTGATTAAATTTTAAAACAATATTCAGGTATACGCAATAAAAAAAGGAGCAGGTATTATTACCCTACTCCCATATTTTCATGCTTCTATTTGTTTAAACGAGATCCGACCCCAAATTCCTTGTGTCAAGAATGAAGACCTGGCCCCTATGTTTTTTATGTTTTCTTATTGACAAAATTTTATTTTATAATATTAAAGATAAGAATTTCGTTTTTGGGCTTGCTGCAAATCTCTCATAATTTTTCCAAATTTCCACCTACTGACATCCTAGAATGAGGTTATCACACTGAAACCGACGAGGTCAATGACTCAAAAAGTGACACAAATTCCCCGAGATCTCCAAGCCGTCAAGTTCAAGATAGACTCGG
>JAZFVY010000488.1:0-4883 GCA_036447975.1 Desulfobacterales bacterium | reverse complement strand
TCTTTTTTTACCTTGAAAAAATTTGTTTATCGATTATATTATTTGGTGGTTGTGCTAGGCGGGGAGCTAGCGGTGCCCTTTTCCCGAAATCCGCTATATGCGGGGCTGAATCCCCTCTAAAGGGTTTTAACCTGGATACTTATAGGTCATTTTGATCGGCCGCCGCGCAACAGACGGTTACGAACCTCGTCAGGTCCGGAAGGAAGCAGCGATAAGTAATGCGGTCTGTGTCGTGGATCGATCCCGGTCATGCTTTTGGCTTATTGTATTTCAGAGAAAGATTCGATGGAGGGTGCACAACCATCCCTTCAAATAATATTCAATATCTAAAATACCCTTTACAAGCTTGACAATATCCCAGATAGTCTTATTTTTTTTGCAATGCTTTTGTAGTTGTAAAGAATAAAAAAATCTGGAGAAAACATCGACCGATGGCTGCTAAAAAGAAAATCAAAGTTCATACTGAAACCGAAGGCACCGGTGCAGAAAATAAAACTTTAAAAGAAAACGATTCAGACAAAAAAGATAAAGAAAAAGTCATTGATCCCTTAAAGGAGATGGAAGCAAGGCTTGAATCCCTTGAACAGGAGGCCAAAGAGACCCACGATCGTTTCTTGAGGGTTTCCGCCGAGTTCGAAAACTACAAGAAGCGAGCAGCACGCGAAATGGGTGACTTCAGGAAGTTTGCCAATGAATCCTTTGTAAAAGCGATGCTTCCTGTGGTGGACAACCTAGACCGCGCCATTGAGTCCTCAAGCAACGACAAAAATACCAACACCTCTGTGGTGGAAGGGGTCAATATGACCCTAAGAGAAATACTGAAAGTTTTCGAACAATTCGGCGCAATACCGTTTGAGTCTCTGGGAAAGATCTTTGATCCAGGTTTTCATCAGGCTGTTATGCAAGAAGAGAACGAAGATTATCCTGACAACACTGTATTAAATGAGCTTCAAAAAGGATACTTGATACATGACAGGCTACTCAGGCCAGCAATGGTTGTTGTATCCAAAAAAAAAGAAAAGCCTGAAAACGAGGAAGTCAAAGCTGAAGAAAAAACGAAACATAAAGAAAAAAGATAGATTATATAAAAGGTAGGAGGAAAACAAATGGGTAAAGTCATTGGAATCGATTTGGGTACAACAAATTCCTGTGTAGCGGTCATGGAGGGGGGTGAAGCAAAAGTCATCACGAACCCGGAGGGAGGGCGCACAACACCTTCCATCGTTGCTGTTTCAGAAAGCGGGGAAAGATTGGTGGGTCAAATCGCGAAAAGACAGGCAATTACCAACCCCGAGAATACGGTTTTTGGGGTAAAAAGGCTAATCGGCCGTAAATATGCATCGAAAATAATACAGGATGATATTAAGATACTTCCTTTCAAGATTAAAGAGGCAAAAAATGGCGATGTCCGGATAGACCTTCGGGGCAGTCAGAACAGTCCGGCCGAAATATCATCCTATATACTGGCAAACATAAAGCATACAGCGGAGGAATATCTCGGAGAGAAAGTTACCGACGCTGTTATAACGGTGCCCGCCTATTTTGACGACAGCCAGCGGCAGGCAACCAAAGATGCCGGAAAGATTGCCGGTCTCAATGTGATGAGGATCATCAATGAACCGACGGCCGCATCACTGGCGTATGGTCTCGATAAGAAGAAAGAAGAAAAGATTGCCGTCTTTGATTTGGGCGGTGGCACATTTGATGTGTCCATACTTGAAATTGGCGAAGGGGTTTTCGAGGTCAAGGCTACAAATGGTGATACCCATCTGGGCGGTGAAGATTTCGACCTCCGGCTTATTGACTACCTGGCAGATGAATTCAAAAAAGACCAGGGGATTGATATAAGGAACGACAAGATGGCCCTGCAGCGGCTTAAAGAGGCTTCTGAAAAGGCAAAAATGGAACTGTCCACCTCCATTGAAACGGATGTAAACCTTCCTTTCATAACGGCGGATGCCAGCGGTCCAAAGCACATGAACATTAAGATAACCAGAGCAAAGCTTGAGGGGCTTATCGGCGATCTGCTCGACAACCTGGAAGGGCCCTGCCAGGTAGCGCTTAATGATGCAGGACTTAATTCCAAAGACATTGACGAAGTTATTCTTGTCGGCGGCATGACTCGCATGCCGGCTGTTCAGGAACGCGTCAAAAAGCTCTTTGGCAGAGAACCACACAAAGGTGTTAATCCGGACGAAGTTGTGGCGATCGGTGCCGGCATTCAGGGTGGTGTCCTGAAAGGGGATGTCAAGGATGTTCTTCTGCTCGATGTTACGCCTCTTTCACTTGGAATTGAAACCCTAGGGGCTGTTATGACACGGCTCATAGATAAGAATACGACCATTCCCACCAAAAAGAGCCAGATTTTTTCAACCGCGGCTGATAACCAGCCGGCTGTATCAATCCATGTGCTTCAGGGGGAGCGTGAAATGGCCGGCGGTAACAAGACCCTGGGGCGCTTCGAGCTTGTGGGGATACCTCCCGCGCCAAGAGGCGTGCCACAGATTGAGGTAACGTTTGACATCGATGCCAACGGTATCGTGAACGTTTCTGCAAAGGATATAGCCACCGGTAAGGAGCAGTCCATCCAGATAACGGCCTCCAGCGGTTTGTCACAGGAAGAAATCGACAAACTGATAAAGGACGCTGAGCTTCATGCTGAAGATGACAAAAAGAAAAAGGCATTGGTAGAAGCCCGCAACTCAGCCGATGCTCTAATCTATTCCACCGAAAAATCTATCAAGGATCTTGGTGATAAGGTTGACAGTGAAACCAAGAGCAAGGTTGAAGCTGCCATTGAACCCCTTAAAAAAGCCATGGAAGGGGAGGATGCCGAGGAGATCAAACGGCTGAGCGAAGAGTTGTCTCAGGCTTCCCATAAGCTTGCGGAAGCCATGTATCAGCGGGCATCCCAGGCGGACGACCAGCAGCAGGCTGGAGCTGAAGCAACAGGCACGGAGGAGCCTGGATCTTCCGAACCTGAAGATGACGTAGTCGATGCCGATTTCGAAGAAGTTAAAGACGATGATAAAAAGTAACATGCAATAACTGCTTTCAATAAATCCCGCGAGCACTTTTGTGCCGCGGGATTTTTTTTTAACAATAAGGTTGCCGATTTCGTAAAAAGTGAAGCTCTCCGCCCTAAAGGGCGAGGGTTCTGCCTACCGGCAGTGCTTCGCAGCCCGGTAAGGATTTTATCAATTTCACATAGCTCCCCTCGAACCCGCCTTAAAAGGCGGGGGTTCTGCCTTACGGCAGTGCTTCGCGGCGGGGAGCAGACCGGTCAAAATTGCAATGGCAAAGTGAAAAGCTTCAAATTCAAGGCGCGCGAATTTTGTGTCATTCCGCTAACGCGGTACCCGAAGGGTGCGTACTTAGCGTACGCCGCAATGGCAACGAAATGAAGTGCAACGCAGAGGCCTTTTTACAAAGCCATCAAGGTTAATATGTCTGCCGATTCCATGCACAAAGTCCTGCGCTACCGCTGGATCATTTTCTGGACACTGGCCCTTGCATACGTGCTGGTTTACTTTCATCGGATGTGCCCGGCAGTGGTCGCTGTGGACATGATGCAAGATCTGAATGCCGGTGGTAGCTTGATCGGCTTTCTGGGTTCGGCCTATTTCTACCCTTATGCCCTAATGCAGTTGCCAGCCGGTCTCCTGTCGGATTCCTGGGGCCCTCGCAAAGCCATCACACTCTTTTTTTGCGTGGCTTTTTTAGGAAGCGTCATGCTTGGTTTGGCCCCAAATGCTGCTTGGGCCATCCTGGGGCGGACTTTGACCGGCTTGGGAGTTGCCATGCTTTTCGTTCCCACCATGAAGGTGCTTTCAGAATGGTTTCGGCCCCGGGAGTTCGCCTTCATGACGGGAATTCTATTGGCAATGGGCGGCATCGGGTCGCTCAGCGCCACCACACCCTTGGCCTTGATCAGTTCCTGGATAGGCTGGCGCATGTCATTTGTCGTCGTGGGAATAATAACTTTGGTGTTGGCTGTTTTGGTCTGGAGTTTTGTCCGAGACCGTCCTGCTGACCTTGGCTGGCCGTCTCTTTCCGAAACCACTGAAGTCAGCCAGTCGCCCATCAGCCTGATACAAGGAGTCAAGACAGTCATCTCCTGCCCCTCATATTGGCCTGTGGCAATCTGGTTTTTCTTCGACTGTGCAGTATTTTTTTCTTTCGGAGGCCTTTGGGGCGGGCCATACCTAATGCAGATTTATGGACTAAGCAAAGCCCAGTCCGGCCATATCCTTTCAATGCTGGCAATTGGTGTAATTATTGGCAGTCCCTTTCTCAGTTACCTTTCCAACAACGTCTTTAAAGCACGCAAACCCGTGCTGATACTGTCCAGTATTGCTTTACTTGGATTAACGGCCCTTTTAGCTTTCTACACGGATAGAATCCCCTTGGCAGGCCAATATCTTGTCTGTCTGGGCCTGGGTATCTTTTCCAGCGCGGTGGTGGTTATCGGATTTACAACAACCAAAGAACTCTTTCCTGTTCAGATTGCAGGAACCGCAACCGGACTGGTTAATATTTTTCCTTTTGCAGGAGGGGCCGTATTTCAGATCTTGCTGGGTTATATCCTTGAAAGACATGCCCAGGCTCAGGGCAGCTTCACACTGGCCGGTTACCAGCAGGCCTTCCTTGTCCTCTTTTTCTGCGGGATTATCGCATTGCTGTCCAGCCTATGTATGAAAGAGACCATGGAAGTTCCAGAATAACGACTTGACACAACCATAATCTATCTATAATACTTTTCACAAAAAAACGAATTTATATCACTAAAAAAAATGGCTTTACACACAGATCCCGAATTCCAAGATGTAGTCGAACTTATCATCCAGCGAAGACTTCGATGGCATGCCTACGACCTTGAACAA